>CAZXZF010000049.1:0-13899 GCA_964645095.1 uncultured Desulfocurvus sp.
TCATCTGCACCACGGGCGGCACGGGCGTGGCCCCGCGCGATGTCACCCCGGAGGCCACCTTGGCCGTCATCGAGAAGCGCCTGCCGGGCTTTGAGCGGGCCATGACCATGACCAGCCTGGCCAAGACGCCGCATGGGGCGGTTTCGCGCGCGGTGTGCGGCACCCTGGGGGGCGCTGTCATCGTGAATCTGCCGGGCAGCCCCAAGGCCGTGCGCGAATGCCTGGGCGCGCTTGTTCCGGCCCTGGCCCACACCATCGAGAAGCTCCAGGGCGACCCTTCGGATTGCGCGGCTGCGTAGCTGCCCGCAGCTTGCGGTTTGTGCGGACGTGGGGTATAAACAGTTGTTTGAAAGCTGACGATACAGCATCAGGCGCATATTCGCCTGTCACAATTATTCGTTCATGAGGATACCGACCATGCGCAGCAAAGCCCTCCAACATGCCGTGGCCCTTGGCCTGGCGGTTTGTCTTGCCGGTCCGGCCCTGGCCCAGTCCCCGGCGTCGGCATCGGGCCCGGCCCAATCGGCCCCGGCCAAAGCCGAAACCCCGCTCCTGGCCCAGTCCCAGCCTCAGGCTGCGGCCCTGCCCGTGCCCGCGAGCCTGGACCTCAAGCAGAGCGTGGATCGCGGCCTGGTGGCCAACCCGACCATCGTCGGGGCCCGCGCCCAGTTGCAGGGCTCGGACTACATGGTCAATTCGTCCCTGGCCGACTTTTTCCCCACGGCCAAGGCCTCCTATGGCTTTACGCGCTACGGCGAGCAGCCCAAGACCACCGCTGGCGTCAATTCCGGCGACCAGACCACCTGGACCGGAAACCTGAACATCCACCAGCCCATTTTCACGGGCTTCAAGCTGCTGAACACGCACCAGAAGGCGCGTTTGACCAGGGAGCAGAACGACGCCAACCTGACCCAGGCCGAGCTGTCCCTCATCAGCGCCATCCAGACCAATTTCCTGGGCCACCTCAAGGCCAGGATGGACGTGAAAAGCGCCGAGGATGCCGTGGAGCGCCTCAAGTCGCAGCTCAAGGTCACCCAGGCCTTCTTCGACGTGGGCCTCAAGCCCAAGCTCGACGTGCTCCAGGCCGAGGTGGATCTGGCCACGGCCGAGCAGAACCTGCTCACGGCCAGGAACTCCCACGACACCACCCGGGCCAAGCTCAATTCGCTGCTGAACCTGCCCCTGGAGGCGCCGGTGGAGTATGTCGGTGAGCTGGCGTACGCCCCCTTCGGCCTGGACCTGAACGCGTGCCTGAACCGGGCCTACAAGACCCGCCCGGACATCCTCATGGGCATCAAGAGCGTGCAGATGGCCGAGAAGGATGCGGGCATCACGGCCAGCGACTTCTACCCGCAGGTGTCGGCGGACATGGACTTCTACAGGAAGGGCGACCACCCGGGGCTCTCCGGCAGCCCGAACCTGTCCGACACCGGCAAGTCCTACATGACCGTCGGGGCCAGCGCCTCCTGGACCTTCTTCCAGTGGGGCAGCACCTTTTACAAGTACAAGAGCGCGGACGAGACCGTGAACAAGGTGCGCGCGGCGCTGGAAAACACCCGCCTCGGCGCGGGCTATGAGGTCAAGCAGGGCTTGCTCTCCCAGCGTGCAGCCGCCGACCGCATCGGCGTGGCCAAGAAGAGCGTGGACGCCGCGCGCGAGTCCTACCGCATGGCCCTGGCGCGCTATCAGGCCCAGGTCGGCACCAACACGGACGTGCTGGACGCCCAGGCCAAGGTCAGCAACAGCGAGGCCCAGCTCTCCCAGGCCCTCACGGATTACCAGACGGCCATCTCCAGCCTGTACGTGGCCATGGGCGAGAAGAACCCCGAACTCTCCACCCTCAAGTAGGGGCGCGTTGTGGGTTTCCTGTCTTCCTACCGCAAGCGGCCGGAGCCGCAGTCCCTGGAGGGGCTGCGTTGTCCGGCGTGCGGGGGAGCCATGTTTGTCAACCGGGCCTGACGCGAGGTTTCTTTGCGCTGCAAGGTTTGCGGCGCCACACATCCCATTCGCGATTTCTCCCGGCAGCTCGACGAGGACTTTGAGGAGGAGGTGGCCTTTGTGCCCCTGGACCGCCTGTGAATCCCGCCGCCGCCTGTTTCTGAACACTGCGGTTGCCCCTGCCAAGCCGGGGCGGATAAGATCTTTTGTGGCGCGGTCCTTTTGGGCCGCGCTTTTCATTCTGCTGGTGATGAGCCCAGTGCTGGCCCAGGCCCAGAGCGAGTGGGGCCCCCTGGTGCGGCGCCTGGAGGCCGACGGCTTTGACCGCAGCCGCATGGAGGCCCTCTTCGCCCGGCCCGAGGTGCGCTTCGACCCCCAGGTCATGGCGCGCAAGATGAACGCCCTGCTCGACGTGAAGCTCTCCCAGGACCAGCCCAAGGCCGAGGCTCCGGAGATTTACGTGAGCTACCTGAACCCCTTGCTCCTCATGCAGGCCAAAAGCTTTCTGGAAGACCAGCACAGCGCGCTGCGCGAGGTGCGCTCGCGCTACGACGTGCCCGAGGAGATCCTCGTGGCCTTGCTGTTGGTGGAGACCAAGCTCGGCCGCACCATCGGCACCAAGGGCGCGCTGACGACCCTGTCCAGCATGGCCCTGGCTGGTGACTTCGCCCTGGTGGCCCCGCTCATCGAGCGCCGCGACATATCGCCCCAGCTGGCCCTGTGGCTGCGCTGGCGCACGGCCCAAAAGTCCGCCTGGGCCTACAAGGAGCTCAAGGCCCTGCTGGTCTATGCCAAGGCCGCAGGCTTCGATCCGGCGAGCATCCCCGGCTCGGTCTACGGGGCCATCGGCATCTGCCAGTTCATGCCCACAAACGCCGTGCGCTACGGCGCCGACCTGGACGGCGATGGCCGGGTGGATCTGTTCAGCGTCGCCGACGCGCTCCTCAGCACCGCCCGGTATCTCAAGGCCAATGGCTGGAAGGCGAATCTCCCCCGCGAGGGCCAGCTGGCCGTGCTCTACCGCTACAACCATTCCCATACGTACACGCGCACCATCATGGCCGTTGCCGACCGTCTGCGCGGCTGGGACAGCGGCTATTAGCCTGGCGCCGGGGAGGCCTGGCCCGCAAAGGCCGTCTGGGGCCTGTCTCTAGAATCGTCTTATGCCCCCTGGACCTCGCCACGCGCCTATTCGGGGGGCGTCGCGAGCCGGTTTGGGTCCAGGGCTGGCTGTACCGCATGAGTACACTCCCTGGCCCCCACTTGGCTCTCTCCCCGCCAGGGAACATAATCCATCTTTTGGAAACAGACCCTAGTCCAGGAAGCCTTCGTAGAGGGTCAGGGTGCGTTGCAAAAAGTCGCGCCCCGAAAGTTGCGAGAGGGTGAGGTCCTGCGCGCGCAGGAGCCCCTTGCGGTAGTCCGGCTCGTCCATGGCCTTGGCGATGAGCCTGGTCATGGCGTCCACATCGCCGGGCTCGAACAGGGCCTCCGGGGGCAGCAGGTCGGGCATGACGCCCACGTTGGTGGAGAGGAGCGGGCGCTCGGCGGCCATGATCTCCAGGGCTGCGCGGGCGATGGTCTCGGACCAGAGGGAGGCCACGAGCCCCAGGTCGGCGGCGGAGAGGCAGGCGGCCACGTCCTCGCGTTTGCCGGTGATGCGCACGAAGCGCTCCAGCTTGAACTCGCGGACCCAGCCTTGGATCTCGTCCTGGCCCAAAGCGCTGCCGAAGCCCAGGAGCATGAGCCGGAGCTTGCGGTAGCCCTGCTTGTGGATCAGCCGGGCCACGGCCTGAAGCGTCTCGCGCTGGCCCTTGACCCGGTCGAAGCGGCCCACCAGGGCCAGCACGGTCTCGCGTTCGCCAAAGCCGAACTCGGCCCGTACGCGCGCCCGGCCCTCGGGGTCGAAGCGGAAGCGCTCGCGGTCAACCCCGCCGTGGATGAGCCAGACCTTGTTTTCCGGGGTGCGCATGGCGGAGAGGAAATGCCTGGCCATGCGCGAGTTGGTGACCACAACGGCGTCGGCCACGTGGGCGTGCAGCCAGCGGTTCAAGACGTCCGCCCGGGGCGGGCGCTGGTCGCCGCGCGTGCGCACCAGGTTGAAAGAAAAGCCGAGCGCCTTCAAAAGCCCCCAGAGAAAGAAGCCCTCGCCCCGGTGGCAGTTGACCACCTGCGGCCGCTCTGCCCGCAGCAGCCGCACGAGCCGGAACAGGGCCACGGCCAGACGCAGGGGATTGGCGCTGTTCAGGTCCACGGGCCGGGCGTCCAGGCCCCATTCCAGGGCCTTGGCGTGGCAATCGGTGCCCCCTTGCGTCAGGACCACCACCGTGTGCCCGGCTGCCATGAGCAGGCGGCTTAGATACAGCCCGTACCAGGCTGTGGCGTTGAACCAGCGGACGTTGACGACCTGGAAGATGACCATGCGCTGGGCCTTATGCTTGGGGGCTGGGCTGCCGATGAAGGAAATGGAGCAGGCGCGGGCTAGGCAAAGACTTCCCGCTTGCTCACGGCCTCGCTCTTGATGCGGTCGAGCAGGTCGGAGAGCGCGGATTTGACGTTCTCCCTGATGTCCCCGGCCACGATGATGAACAAAACGTCGTCGCCTGGGCGCTTGACGCCGCCCTCGGCGTGGGCGATGGCACGGAAAATGCCAGGACGTTTCTGGAATTCCGCGCAGAGGGCCTGGATCTTTGCGTGGTCCGGGGTGATTTCCACGGCGCTGACGTCCTTGTGGTCCTTGCGCGACCAGCCGCGCACCACGCCGTTGTGCACGAGGATCATGCCGACATTCTCGGAAAATCCCGGTGTTGTCTTGAGTTCTGCGATGGCCTGGCTTATGTCCATGGATGACCTCCGGTAGAAATTGCACCTGGAGAGGAAATGTATACTCTTTCGACGCTGTTGGAAAGACTGCCGACTGTCTCCCAGGCGCGGCTCATCAGCTCCGGTTACGGGCTGTGGATGGTCTGGTCCGGGTCGTTCAACAATGCTGTCGGCCACACCCTGCGCGACCACGGCATGGTGCAGGTGGTGGAAGACCCCTGCCAGAGCTTCTGGATATCCTTCTCGCCAGAGGTCTTCCGCGCCCTGGCCAAGCTGCAGATCTGGGCCAAGCTGAACCCCTTGCCGCTGTTCTGCCAGGTGGTGCCCATCACCGCCATGGTGGGCTACGACTTGAACCTCTCCCTGTCCGTGGCGCGCGACCTGACCCGCCAGCAGGCCGGCGTCGCCGAAGACCTGGAAACGCTGGTGCATCCCAAGTTCATCGAGTCCGTGAAGAACGTGAACGGCCTGTCGCTGGGCCCCCTGATCACCATGCAGGGCCTGTCCAGCAGCGGCTGGATGCCGCTCCTGGCCGATCAGGGCCTGGACTACGAATCGCCCATGACCTGGTACAGCGTCATCCGGCCGCTGGGGCGCTTGGGCGAGCGTGAGGCCATCGCAGGCTGGCGCGCCTTTTTCGCCGAGGTCCAGGGCATGTTCCAGCGCCTGGGCATCAGGTACCTGGCGGACGACGCCCTGGGTTTCGTCATCTTCCCGCTGGAGAGCTACCGCCAGTTGCGCATGTACTGCGTGGAGATTTCAACCCTCCTGAATGAGCTGAAGGCCACCCAGCGCGCGTACTGGCCGTGCGTCTTCGCCATCATGGAGCAGAAGGGCATGAGCTTCTCCATGGACCTGCCCAACCGCTTCAGCCTGGACTGGAACCGGCTGACCCCGGACTTCCTGCACATGCACTACCGCGACGCTTTTCCGTTGATGGACTCCTTCAAGATCAACGAGATCAGCTATGGCGGCGACCAGGAGAACATCGACTCCTGGTGCAACGTGAGCTTCCGTGCCGAGGAGAGCCAGGGCGGGCCTGCCTCCATCGAGGTTCCTCTGCCACGCCGCTGGCTGGCCGGCACGGGCAAGGAGTGCTTCTACTGCGGACTGAAGAACCACAGCCCGGCCCAGTGCCCGGGCCGGGCCCTGCCGACCTTCCGGGCCGATGTCTGGTACGAGATGGGCCGCGTGAATCTGGACGACATGGGCACGGCCTTCAAGGGCCTGGACGAGCCCACGGACACAACGCGCTTCGTGCAGCAGGTGGGCGCGCTCATCAAGGGGAGCGGCAACATCGAGTCTGTCCTCCTGCGGGGCATGTTCTCCACCGTCACTCCGGCCCAACTCGGCATGCTGCCTGTCTTGCCGCGCATCAAGAACCGGGAGTGGCCGGTGGAGCAGGAGCAGCTCCTCCCCGAGGAGCCCTGGCCCATCCGCGAGGCCTACAACACGCTGCTGTCCGGGGACCTGGAAAAGGCCAAGGATTCCGTGCGCGCCGTGAGCGCGAAGCAGGGCCGCAGTTTTGAGGCCGCCTGCCTCGAGGGCTTCATCTCCCTTGAGTCCGACGATCCGCACATGGCGCAGTTCTACTGGCAGGAGGCCGGACGCATCGGACCCTCCAACGTCCAGCAGGGCTATGTCCTGTTCCTTCAGGCGCGCCTGCACGAGGTGGCCGGAGAGTACAAGGACGCGCTCGGCCTGTACCGGCAGGTGCGGGTCGGTTCGCCGCGCTGGCTCGAACCGGCCTACCGCGAGGGCGTGTGCATGGTGAAGATGGGCTTCACCGGGCAGTCCCTGGAGATCTTCGGGGATCTGGTCATGCGCGAACCGCCGCTTTTCAACCGCGTCCTGCTGGATACGGAGATCGACCGCGGCCGCGTGCATGTGCTCTCCGGCCTGCGCGACCCCTGGCGCGACGCCCAGGCCAAGGCCGAGGAGGTGGGCAAGCGCGTGGAGGTCCTGCTGAAGGAGCTGCCCCAGTGGTTCGACGAGGACCACGAGTTCCGCAAGCCCGGCCTGGACCACCTGGAGCGCATGAACGCCCTGGCGGGCATCCAGAACTTCGTGGCCTTCCGCGAGGTGGTGCGCGGCATGGACGGCTTCTTCCAGGAGATGCAGAAGCAGATCGACGAGGAGATCAAGCGCATCAAGGACCGCGTGATGCTCTACGCCGACCGCCTGCGCGATGTGCAGTACGAGGCGGGCTGGTTCCCCTTTCCCAAGCTCCTGCACGATTTCAACCGCGATTTCAACTACTGCGTCAAGCGCATCAACTGGGTCATGACCCAGCCCCTGCGCATGGCCGGGAACTTCCGCACCGCCCGGAGGAACCTGCCGGAGCTGGAGGAGCGCCTGCAAGGCCTGTCCAAGCGCCTGGTGTCGCTGCGCATCGTGCGCGACAGCACGCTCTTCGCCATGCTCCTGGGCAAGAACTTCATCTGGATGGAGGTTGTGGGCCTGGCCCTGGCCCTCTTGACCATCCCGGTGCTGCTCTTCTACTCTGCCAAGGTTGCCAACAACTGGCTCGTGGACGGCATCCTGGCCCAGAAATGGGCCTTCCAGAAGGGGCTCATCTTCCTGGTGACGGTCTTCTCCCTTGGCCTGGCTTCCCTTCGCAGCGTCATGACCTTTGAGAAGAAGAAGAAGGAACTCTTTGAGGCCGACGCGGAGCGCCGCATGGCCAGCAAAAAGGCCGGGGCCAAGGCCCATCCGGGCAAGGCCAAGCCCGCCGCTCCGGCCAAGCCCGCCGCTGTGGCCAAGCCCGGCGCTCCGGCCAAGCCCGGCGCAAAACCTGCGGTCAAGCCCGCGGCCAAGCCAGGGGCCAAGGCCCCGGCCAAGGCTCCGGCCAAGGTCGGCGGGAGAAAATAGCGCCGTTGCCGAGAATACAACCGCCCGGCACGGGCAGGAGTCAGCCATGCATACCCTGGTGCTCATCCGGCATGGACAGAGCGTGTGGAACCTGGAGAACCGCTTCACCGGCTGGACCGACGTGGACCTCTCGGATCAGGGCATCCGCGAGGCCGAGGAGGGCGGCCGGCAGCTCAAGGACGCCGGGTTCGTCTTCGACGTCTGCCATACCTCCTACCTGCGCCGGGCCATCCGCACCCTGTGGCTCGTGCTGGACCGCATGGACCTCATGTGGCTGCCCGTGGAGACCACCTGGCGGCTCAACGAACGCCACTACGGCGCGCTGCAGGGCCTGAACAAGGCCGAGACCGCGCGCAAGTACAGCGACGAGCAGGTCTTCCAGTGGCGGCGCAGCTTCGACGTGCCGCCCCCGGCCCTGGACCCGTCCGACGAGCGCTTCCCCGGCCATGACCCGCGCTACGCCGCCCTCTCCGCCGCCGAGCTGCCGCGCTGCGAGAGCCTCAAGCTGACCATCGACCGCGTCATGCCGTACTGGCACAACGTGCTGGACCCGCAGATCCGCGCAGGCAAGCGCCTGCTGGTGGCGGCGCACGGCAATTCCCTGCGCGGTCTGGTGAAATATCTCGACGGCATGAGCGACGAGGAGGTCACGGGCCTGAACATCCCCACCGGCGTGCCCCTGGTCTACCGCCTGGACCGCGACTTGAAGTCCCTGGGCCGTGAGTACCTGGGCGATGCCGAGGCCATTGCCAAGGCCGCCCAGGCCGTGGCCGACCAGGCCAAAGGCCCTTCGGCCCCTTCGGGGACCAAGGGCTAGCGGCTAATGCCCAGAATTCCTTGTGAGGCTCCGGCGCCCCTGGCCGGGGTCTTCGACATTGCGGGCTTCCGCGGGAAGCTGCTGGCCTGGTTCGCGCAGAGCGCCCGCGACCTGCCCTGGCGCAGGACCCTTGACCCGTACCAGGTCTGGCTCTCGGAGATCATGCTCCAGCAGACCCAGATGGACCGCGCGGTCCTCTATTTCGAGCGCTTCCTGGAGCGCTTCCCGGACGTCGCCCGTCTGGCCGCGGCCCACGAGGACGAGGTGCTCAAGCTCTGGGAGGGCCTGGGCTACTATTCCCGGGCCAGGAACCTCCTGCGCGCGGCCCGCGTCATCCTGAGCGAGCACGGCGGCGTGTTTCCCACAACTTTCGAGGCCGTGCGCGCGCTGCCGGGCGTCGGGCCGTACACCGCCGGGGCCGTCATGAGCGTGGCCTACAACGACCCGCGCCCGGCCGTGGACGCCAACGTGGAGCGCGTGCTCTCCCGCCTGCTGGACATCGACCGCCCGGTATCCGAGGCTGACGTGAAGCGGCGCATCCTGGCCGCAGCCTGGGAGCTTGTGCCGGAGCGCGAGTCCAGGGCCTTCAACCAGGGGCTCATGGAGCTTGGCGCCCTCATCTGCGCCCCGCGCAAACCCGACTGCCCGGGCTGCCCGGTGTCCGGCCATTGCCTGGCGCTGGAGCACGGCACTGTCTTAAGCCGCCCCGTGCCCACGGCCAGGCCGGAAATCATCCGCCTGGACATGGCCTGCGGGGTGCTGGTCACTGGCGGCCTGGTGTTCATCCAGAAGCGCAGGCCGGAGGACGTCTGGCCCGGCCTGTGGGAGTTTCCCGGCGGGGTGCTGGAGCCCGGCGAAAGCCCGGAGCAGGCCATGGTCCGGGAGTTCCGCGAGGAGACCGAGCTCCGCGTGCGCCCGGCAGGCAAGATCGCCGTGGTCCGCTCCAGCTACACCCGCTACCGCATCACCCTGCACGGGTACTTCTGCCTGGCCGAACCCGGCCAGGACCCGCAGCACGGGCATTGCCTGCACGAGGCCGTGGAGGCGCGGCTGGTGCGGCCTGAGGCGCTCGGCGCCTTTGCCTTCCCCTCGGGCCATGCCCGGCTCAAGGCCCGAATGCTGTCGGATGTCCGTCTTGGGGGGCTCCTGGCTGCTCCTGATTAACGCTGTATCTCACTGACATCAAACAAGTACGTTCGACAGGCATGGATTGTGCTTTGTCGGTCTCGAAGACCGTGCCGTGGTCAATATTCCGACGGCGGAGGGAAGTACGATGTCCAGTGATCCGAACAGCATTGCGGAAGCCATCCGCGTCCTGAAAGAGGTCCAGTCCGGCCAGGGCGCAGACCTGCGCGGGATATCCACGCGTGGCGCCAAGGCCCTCAATGCCAAGGCAATTGACCCCAAGACCCTGGCCTTCCAGGCCCAGATGAAGATGGCCCAGCAGGCCATTGGCATGGACAACCCGCGCAGCGACGGACAGGAGAGCGACCCCGCGTCCATGTCCTTTGACATGAGCATCATCAACGACAGCATGATGATGGACGCGCTCAGCACCATCGCCCGGCTCACCGGCCAGCAGCTGCCCGGCCGGCAGCCCGCGCAAACGGCCAATCCGGCCATGCCGCTGGACAAGGTCCTGACGCGCAATTCCGATGTCCAGGGCCTGGGCTCCCTGGCCGCGAAGTTCGAGTCCGGCGACAAGGGCGCGGCGGCCATCGGCTTTGACCGCACCGGCGGCACCAGCTACGGCAAGTTCCAGATTTCCTCGCGCGCGGGCACCATGAACCGCTTCCTGAGCTACCTCGGCGAGCATGAGCCTGCCTGGGCTGAGCGCCTGGGCAAGTCCGGCCCGGCCAACACCGGCTCGGCCAAGGGCCAGATGCCTGCCGAGTGGGCCAGGATCGCCGCCGAGAGCCCGGAGCGCTTCGAGCGCCTGCAGACCGAGTTCATCAAGAAGGACCACTACCAGCCCGCGCGGGAGAAAATCCGCGAGATGACCGGCGTGGACATCGAGGCCAGCAAGCCCGCCCTGCGCGAGGCCCTGTTCAGCACTGCGGTGCAGCACGGGGCCAGCGGCGCGGCGCGCATCTTCAACGCGGCCATCGACAAGTTTCTGAACAAGCCCGAGGCTGGGCAGGCTGCCCAGGTCGGCAGCAAAAGCTTTGACCAGGCGCTGGTGAGCGAGGTCTACAACAAGCGCCAGCACCAGTTCGGCGGCTCCACCGAGGCCGTGCGCCAGAGCGTGCGCGGGCGGCTCAGCCAGGAGAAGGACATGGTCCTGGCCATGCTGGACAAGAAGGGTATGAACAGGACCGTGTGATCTGGGGAGACTGCACGTCCTGATTTGATGGAAGGCGCGCCTCGGCGCGCCTTTTCTCATGCTTGGGCTTCCGGCTCGGCCTCGCGTCTGGCGGCCTGCACGGACTCGCGCGGGGTGGTCCCGAACTCCTGGCGGAACGCGGCGATGAAGGCCGAGGTCGAGGCGTAGCCGCTGTCCAGGGCCACGGTGGTGACGCTGTCACCGGCCTCCAGGCCGGTGAGGGACTTGAGCAGCCGCAGCCGTCGCCGCCAGGCCCGGAAGGTCAGCCCGGTCTCGCGCAGGAACAGCCGCGTCATGGTCCGGGCCGACAGGCCCGATCCGGCGGCCAGTTCAAGCAGGGTGCGCTGGTCATCCGGCCCCTGCTCCAGCTCCGCGCAGAGGCGCGTGAGGCGCTCGTCCCTGGGCAGGGGCAGGGAGAAGCGCACCTCCTCAAGCATTGCCAGTTGATCCAGCAGCACGGCCACCAGGCGCCCTGGCGGGCCGGTCTCGTCATATTCCACGGGCAGCCTGGTCACGGCGCGGATGAGTTCGCGCACCAGGGGCGTGACGCCCAGCACCCGGCACTCCTGCGCTCCCCAGGGCACGGCCCCCTTTACGGCGTCCGGCTCGATGTACAGGCTGCGCATCTGGGTGCGCTCGGTGCTGACCACGGTGTGCTCCAAGCCGGGCGGCACCCAGATGGCGCGTTGCGGCGGGGCCAGGTAGCTGCCCAGGCGCGTGCGCACCCCGAGCACCCCTTGGGTGGCGTAGGACAGCTGCACCCAGTCGTGCCGGTGCACGCGCACCCAGGTGGACGCGGCCAGGCTCTCCACCCGCGCGAACACGGGCCGGGGCAGGGTGGTCAGGTCGGGCAGGATGCGTTCCATGGGTCTTGTCCGTTGGTCTTGTCTGTCGGGCTTGTCCGTAGGTCTTGTCCGTAGGTTTTGTCCGTTTGGCGACATGTTTTGTCGTTTCAGCGATAGACGACACTAGCCGGAACATCGTAACAAGGCCAGCACCAAGTGCGGACCTGTGCGCCGCCGAAAATACAGACCCCGGGGAACGCTTGCCATGGATATCTTGCAGTTGCTGACCGTTGGACTTGCCGCAGTGGCCGGAGGCGCGGTGAATGCGCTGGCCGGAGGCGGCACCCTCATCACCTTTCCGGTGCTCACGGCGGTGGGCGTGCCCATCGTCGCCGCGAACATCACGAATACCGTGGCCCTCTGCCCCGGCTACCTGGGGGCGACCTTCGCCCAGATGAAGGACCTGCGGGGCCAGGCGCTGCGCCTGTGGCTCCTGCTGCCCGTCAGCGTTCTGGGGGGCATCGGCGGCGGAGTGCTGCTCCTGCACACGGATGACCAGATCTTCCGCAAGGTTGTGCCGTATCTCATCCTCATGGCTGTGCTCATCATGGCCATGCAGGACAGGCTCCGCGCCTGGCTCCTGCGCCGGGCCGGGAAGGCCGAAGGCGCTTCGCTGCATGATGCCTGGGTGCTCCTGCCGATCGTCCCTGCGGCCATTTATGGCGGCTTTTTCGGGGCGGGGGTGAGCATCATCGTCATCGCGGTGCTCGGCCTTGTGCTGCACGACAGCATCGTGCGCCTCAACGCCCTGAAGCAGGCCGTGTCCTTTGCCATCAACATCGCGGCGGCGGTCTTCTTCCTGTTCTCCGGGAAAGTGGTCTGGCCTGCGGCCATTGTCATGGCCGTCGGGGCCCTGGCCGGGGGAGTGCTGGGGGGAAGGCTGGCCGGGCGCATCAAGCCGCTGCTGCTGCGGAGCATCGTCATCGGCATCGGCTCTGTGGTCGCGTTGATCTACCTGATCAAATAAGCCGTAAGCGTTTGCGCCAAGGCGCACTATCCGCGCATCAGGCAGTGCCAGAGCCGCTTGTCCGCGCATCATTGGGGGGCGCTGCGCTGGGTTCGCTGTCCGGATATTCGGTGCATGCAAGCGTAAAGGTTTAGAGAGGGCCTCGGCAGAGGCCGCCCGATGGGGAGAGTCTTTTGTCTCTGGGGAACAGTGGGAGCGCAGCGCGGAGCAATCGGCGCTGCGCCCTGCTATTTCTTGCGGCGGGCAGGGGAAGGCGGCGTGGATTGCTGAGGCAGCGTGGCGGGCAGCACGGCCAGTCGGATTTCCAGAGTGGGGTCGAGCGCCACGAGCAGGGTGCACTGGACATGGTCCACGGCCACGCTGCCGATGGCCGCGCCCTTGACCTTGCGCACGTCGCGGACGTTTGCGCACATCACCTCGGCCTTGGCGTCGCCCTTGCGGAAGCTCTTCAGGGCGCAGAGCCCGGCGGCCTCCCTGAGGCTCGCCTCGGGCACCTGCTGGTCCGGGAAGTCGCGCTTGAGGATCACGTGCGCGCTTGGGCCGCCCGCCACATGGAACCAGAGATCGAACGGCCCGGCGGCTTTGGAGAGCATGTCGTGGTTGGCCTGGCTGCTCTTGCCGCGCAGCACCAGGAACCCGTCCGAGGTGCGGAAGAGCGCCACGGCCAGGCCCTGGTAGCGCTTGGGCAGGACCACCGGGGCCGGGCGGCTGACCGGCGCTTTGCCGTGGCTGCAGGGCGCCTTGTCGCGCCCGGCCTGGGCCGGGAACAGCTCCGGGCCGGCGCCGGCAGTGAGCTGGCCGCGTCTGCGCTCAACATGCGCAAGCCCACGCCTGCCCTTGGCAGCCTGCCGGAACAAATGGGCCATGTTTTCGGCCGGGCCCAGGCGCGGGTCCAGGGGCACTTCCACCGGTCCATGCTCCGGGTGCTCCAGGACAATGCTCGGCTGCTGCGGCGTCGCCTTGAGGCCGGACAGGGCGATCTGCAGGGCCTCCGCCGCCATGGACAGGCTGGCGAGCTTGCTGTGCCGGGCCTGGTCCTGGTCGAGCAGGGCCTGCTGGCGCTGCACGCGTTTGCGCGCCTTTGCGGCCTGGTCCAGGCTCTCGGCGTCCTCGGCCCGGCTGAGCTGCGGGAACAGGGTGCGCTGGCCAAAGGCCGTGGCCGCTGCGCTGGCGCTGGCAAAGGGCTCGGCGCCGGGAATGCCCTCGTCCCAGGCCAGGGGCGGGGCGGGCGGGCTCTCGGGCCTGAGGGGCGCAGGCGGCAGGAAGAAGGTGTCAGAGGCGCCGCTTTGCAGGCGCGCGAGCAGGCGCGCGGCCTGGG
>CAZXZF010000050.1:0-13766 GCA_964645095.1 uncultured Desulfocurvus sp.
AACTCCCTGCCCAAGATGGCCATGCAGCTCATCCAGGGCTAGTCCTGACGGACCCGACAGACAACGGCACAAAGGCCGGGAGGGGCAACCCTTCCGGCCTTTTTCGCCGTTGCACGGCAGGGACGTTCAGCCCCTGATCCGGCCTAGGCTCCGCTCCTGGGGCGCAAGGCCGCCAGGGCCTGGGCCGCAGCGGCCTGCTCGGCCTTCTTCAGGCTGCCGCCCTCGGCCCGGTGGCGCACGCCGTCCGGCAGCACCACCTCCACCGCGAAGACCTTGCTGTGCTCCGGTCCGCTGGACTCGGCCAGGACATACTGGGGCCGCTCGCGGTGCGTCTCCTGGGTGATCTCCTGCAGACGGCTCTTGAAGTCCTTGGCCGGCGGCGCGGCCGCGGTCTCGGGGAAGCGCGGGCCGAGCAGCCGCAGCACCAGCGCCTTGGCCGCGTCAAAGCCGCCGTCCAGGAACACCGCGCCGAACAGCGCCTCCAGGGAGTCGGCCAGAAGCCCGTCGCGCTCGCGGCCGCCCTGGGCCTCCTCGCCCCGGCCCAGGCACAGGGAGCGCTCCAGCTTGAGCTGACGCGCCACCTCGGCCAGGGTGGAGGTCTTCACCAGGCGCGAACGCACCTTGGTCAACAGGCCCTCGTCCGCGCCTTCGTAGCGTTGGTAAACCTCCTGGGTCACGCACAGCTCAAGCACGGCATCGCCCAAAAACTCCAGGCGCTCGTTGCTCTCGCCCGGACAGCCGCGCTCGTTGGCCCAGGAGCTGTGCGACAGCGCCAGCTCCAGCAGCTTGACTTGCCGGAAACGATAGTGGATATCTTCCTGTACAGTCGTGAGAATTTTGTCCATGAACGCTCCCGGAAGGTCCAAATCCATGCCCCAGCAGCCCCTTGATCTCAAGCCGCTTTTCGAGCCCGCAGCCGTGGCCGTGGTGGGCGCTTCGCGCAGCCAGGCCAAGGTCGGGGGCCTGCTGCTTTCGAATCTGCTCGGCGCAGGGTACAGGGGGCGCGTCTATCCCGTCAATCCCGCCGCCGCCCTGCAAGGCAAGGAGATCATGGGGCTGCCCGCCGTGGCCTCCGCCGCGGAGCTGCCGGACGGCCTGGACCTGGCCGTGGTCTGCCTGCCCAGAGAGCAGGTGCTGGACGAGATGCGCATCCTGGCGGACAAGGGCGTGCGCGCGGCCATCGTGCTGGCCGCGGGCTTCCGCGAAACCGGGCGGCTGGGCTTCGAGGCCGAGATGGAGCTCAAGCGCATCGCCCAGGGCGCGGGCATGGTCCTGCTCGGCCCCAACTCGCTCGGCCTCATCAGCACCGGCTGCGGGCTCAACGCCAGCTTCGCCATCGGCCAGCCCAAGCCCGGCGGGGTGGCCTTTTTTTCCCAGTCCGGGGCCATGTGCGTGGCCGTGCTGGACTGGGCCATGAGCCTGAACATGGGCTTCTCGCGCTTCGTCAGCCTGGGCAACAAGGCCCTGCTCGACGAGTCCGCCGTGCTGCGCTACCTCGGAGCAGACCCCGAAACCAAGGTCATCCTCGGCTACTGCGAGAGCGTGGAGGACGGAAGCGAGTTCATGGCCGCAGCAGCCGAGGTCTCGGCCCACAAGCCCGTGCTCATGCTCAAGGCCGGAAGCACGGCCGCCGGGGCCCGGGCCGTGTCCGCCCACACCG
This sequence comes from uncultured Desulfocurvus sp., assembly GCA_964645095.1. GTDB lineage: Bacteria > Desulfobacterota > Desulfovibrionia > Desulfovibrionales > Desulfovibrionaceae > Humidesulfovibrio. The sequence continues at coordinate 1,661 of CAZXZF010000050.1, forward strand.
GGGCCATGTCCGGCTCGCCCGCGGCCTACCGCGCGGCCTTCCGCCAGTCGGGCGTGCTCCAGGTGGCCGAATCGGCCCAGCTCTTCGGCCTGGCCCAGGTCTTCGCCACCCAGCCCCTGCCCACCGGGCCGGGCCTGGCCATCCTCACCAATTCCGGCGGGCCGGGCATCCTGGCCGCAGACGCCTGCGCCCGCAGCAGCCTCACCCTGCCGCGCCCGTCGACCCAGACGCTGCAGCACCTGACGGAGATCCTGCCGAGCTTCGCCTCGGCCTACAACCCCGTGGACATCCTGGGCGACGCCGGACCGGAGCGCTACCGCGCGGCCCTGACCGCGCTTTTGGCCGACGCCCAGACCCACGCCGTGCTGCTGCTGCTGACGCCCACGGCCCTGGCCCGGCCCGAGGCCACGGCGCGCACCATCATCGAAGCCGCAAACGGCCCGGAGAACGCCGGGGCGGACGGGCGCCGCAAGCCCGTGGCCGTCTGCTTCATGGGCCGCGAGGCCGTGCGCGCCGGGCGCGAGCTGCTCCAGGCCGCAAGCATCCCCTGCTACGATTTCCCCGAGGCCGCGGTGGAGGCCCTGGACGCCCTGTACCTGCACTTCCGGCGCACCCAGAAGAACCCGCCACCCGCCAGCTCCTGCGACAGCGAGGAGAATCCGGCCGGCGGCTCCTGCGACGCCCCCTGGGACGAGGAGGCCCGCTACATCGTGGAGGCGGCGCGCACGCGCGGGCTCATCGAGATCTCCGGCGTGGAGGCCCTGGAGGCCGCCCACGCGGCCGGGCTGCCGGTGCTGACCACCGGCCTGGCGCGCACCAGCGCCGACGCCGTGCGCCTGGCCGGGGAGATCGGCCTGCCGGTAAGCCTGCACCTGGCCACGCCAGAGCCCGGTCCGGCAGCCGGGGCCTGGTCCGGCGGCGGCCAGGACCTGATGGGCCGCTTCGCCCGCCTGAACGACGAGCAGGCCGTGCGCCACGCCTTCCTGGCGCTGACCAGCCGCGCCGCGCGCCTGCGGCCCGAGGCCTACGTCACCGGCTGCCTGGTGCAGGCGGCTGTGGCCCTGCCCGGCGAGGGCGGCTTCGAGCTGGTGGCGGGCTTCACCCGGGACCCGCAGTTCGGCCCGCTCCTGTCCTTCGGCCTGGCCGGGGTCTCCAGCGAGCTTCTGGGCGACGTCTCGCACCGGCTGGCCCCGCTGAGCCCGGAGGATGCGCGCCACATGCTGCGCGAGGTGCGCTTCTACCCGCTGCTGCGCGGGGCGCGCGGCGGCGCGGTGGTCTCGCTGGCTGCGCTGGAGCGGCTGCTCATGGCCGTGTCGCGGCTGGCCCTGCGCCTGCCCATGCTCGTGGGCGCGGAATTTTCGCCGGTGCTGGCCGGGCCGGGCGGCGTGCACGTCGCCGGGGCGCGGCTGACACTGGGATAGTACCTGGAGAGTCCGGGGCTGGCCGCGGGCTGACATCACACTCGACATTCCTGAAGGAGGGCGTCATGCCCGGACTCTACATCGGCTCCACCTCGGGCTATTCCGGCAAGAACACCATCACCGTGGGCCTGGGGCTGGCCTTCCAGAAGGCGGGGCTCAAGATCGGCTACATGAAGCCCGTGGGGGCCATGCCTGTGGAGACCGAGGCCGGGCTGGCCGACGAGGACGCGCTCTTCGTGCGCGGCGCGCTGGGCCTGGACGACGACCCGGCGCACACGCCAACGGCCATGACCCCGGTGGTCGTGACCCACGACTTCAAGATGGACGCCTTTGAAGGGCGGCTGCCGGGAATCCATGACGGCGGGCTGGCGGCCCGGGTGCGCACGGCCTACCAGGGCCTGGAAAAGGGCCGCGACGTCATGCTCGTGGCCGGCAGCGGCAGCATGTACTCGGGCAAGTATTCCGGCCTGGACGCCGTGGGCCTGGTCAAGACGCTCGGCATCAAGTCCCTGGTCATCGACCGCTTTGAAAAGGAGCTGAACTACGACCTGCTGCTCATGCTGAACGAGCAGATGGAGGGCGGGCTTGCGGGCGTGGTCTTAAACGACGTGCCCCCGACCTTCCTGGAGGAGGTGGCCGGACACCTGGCCCCGTTCCTGGAGAGCCGGGGCATCCCGGTGCTGGGCATCCTCCCGCGCGATCCGCTCATGGGCTCCATCACCGTGGGCGACCTGGCCACGCGCCTGGGCGGCAAGGTCATCAGCGCGCACCATCGCATCGACCGCGTGGTCTCGCAGTTCCTCATCGGCACCATGCAGGTGGAGAACTTCATGCTGCACTTCCGCAAGAAGAAGAACGCCGCGGTCATCGTCGGCGGCGACCGCTCCGACGTGCAGCTGGTGGCGCTCGAAGGCGACTGCCCGTGCCTGGTGCTCACCGGCAACCTGTACCCCAACGATGTCATCCTGACGCGCTCCGAGGTGCTGGAGACCTCCATCATCATCGTGCGCGAGGACACCTTCACCGTGGCCAAGAAGATGGAGAACCTGCTCACCCGCCACAAGATGCGCGACGCCGTGAAGGTGAGGCAAGGCGCGGAGCTGGTGGCCAAGCACCTGCGCCTGGACACGCTGCGGGCCAGCCTGGGGATCTAGCGCCGCCGCATCGTTTTTGCCGCTCTGTTCGTCGCTCTGTTTGCTGCCCTTCGGCGCAGCACCGGAACGGCTTCAGTTTGAGCAGACGCATGGATTCTTTTCGAGGACGTGACACGAGCGCCCGCCTGGGGTATCCTGAACGCCTCGGCATACCCGCTCCGGGGCTGCGCAGAGAACCCTGGCGCTGGCCGCCCCGAGCCGCACAAACAGGAAGGAGATCGCCATGAAACGGACACTCTCGCTGGCGCTCGCCGCGCTCATCACCCTCGTCGCCGTCGCCGGGTTGACGCCGGCCAACCCGGCCCAGGCCGCCAAGGCCAAGCAGGCGGCCGCCAAGAACACCGAGCCCGCAGCGGCCAAGATCACCGGGGCCAAGGTGCTGGAGTTCGGCGTCTACACCTCAACCGTGATCAGCCGCGAGAAGTCGCCGACCATCGCCGACGGCATCAAGGACCGGGCCCGCGACTTCAAGCTGGTGCGCAAATCCACCCTGGTGGACGCGCGCCTGGGCACCGGCATCGGCATGACGTACGTGCTGCTCGGCACGCCCAAGGGCGGCAACGTGAGCATCGAGGTGGCCGTGAGCCACCCGGCCATGGTCAACCCGGAAACCAAGCAGTCCATGACCCGCAGCAGCGCCGTCTTCGAGCGCGTCCTGGGCCAGCCGGAGCACGCGGTGTGGAGCTTCGACACGCCAGAGGGCCTGGTGCCCGGCGAGTACGTCATCGAGCTCGTGAGCGAGGGCAGGGTGCTGGCGCAGAAGACCTTCCGGGTGAAGGTCAGGAAGTAGGGCTTGATCTGCGCGCTGTTACGCTGGCGGACCTCAGCCGCGCTCCTTGACGTCGCCGCGCCAGGCGTTGTGCCGGGCGCAGCAGCCCTGGCCCACGAAGAGCGGGCTTAAGTCCACGCCGGGCTGCGGGCGCACGACCAGGGCGCAGACATAGCGCGCGCCGGTCCACTCCAGCGCCGGGCAGCGCGGCGTGTGGCCGTAGACCGTGTGCGACACCTCGCAGGGGTTGTCCAGGCAGCACCAGCCGCAGCCGAGGCAGTCAAGCTCCGGCAGGCCGGGGTCCTTGGGCGAGAAGAAGTCGTCGTTGTCGAACATGGGCGTGAGGATAGGCCAGGGCGTGGGCGAAGGCAACCGGGCAGCGCAGCAACGGCGTGGGCCATTCCGGCCGGGCTTGCCTTGCGCCGCACAAAGGTATTACGGTTTCCGGCGGCTCCTTATTTTGCGCGCAGGTAGAATCTCAAGGGAGAGGGAGAACTGGCCATGGGCATACGCCTGCTGATGCGGGGGATGGGGCCGCGCGCGGCCGTGGCCGTGGGCGTCCTGGCCGCCGCCGCCGGGGTGCTGCTGCGCCTGGCCATCCTGGACGTGGTGGGCCCGCGCACGCCCTTTTTGACCTTCTACCCCGCAGCCATGGTCGCCGCGCTCCTGGGCGGGCTCCTCTCAGGCACCATCGCCACGGTCCTGCTGGCCCTGGCGGCCTGTTTCTGGGTCCTGCCCCAAATCCACCCAGACATTCCGGACAACGCCGCCTGGCTGGCCCTGGGCATGTTCCTGCTGAGCGGCGCGCTCATTTCGGGCATCGCCGAGGCCCTGCACCGCGCCCGGACCCGCCTCTCCGAGGCCGAGGTCCAGGCCGCGCGCGCCGCCGAACGCTGCGAGAACGACGCAGCCCTCCAGCATCTGGCCGCCATCGTGGAGTCCTCGGACGACGCCATCCTCGGCGCGGCCATGGACGGCCTCATCACCAGCTGGAACCAGGGCGCGGAGCGCATCTTCGCCTACACCGCCCAGGAGGCCATCGGCCAGAACGCCTCCATGCTCTGCCCCCCCGACCTCGCCGACGAGATTCCGGGGGCCCTGGCGTGCATCGCCGCCGGGGGAAGCGTGCGCAATCTCGAAACCGTGCGCCTGCGCAAGGACGGAACGCGGATACACGTGTCCGTGACCCTCTCGCCCATCCGGGGCACCGACTGCTCGCTGGCCGGAATCTCGGCCATCGTGCGCGACATCAGCGAACGCAAACAGCTCGAGGAGACCCAGCGGTTCCTGCTGGAGTGCGGCAGCGCCAGCCATGGCGAGGACTTCTTCCTGTCCCTGGCGCGGTTCTTGGCGCACAAGCTGGAGGCGGACTTTGTCTGCATCGACCGCCTGGAGGGCGACGGCCTGACGGCCCGGACCGTGGCCGTGTTCCACGACGGGCATTTCGAGGACAACGTGGCCTATGCGCTGAAGGACACGCCCTGCGGCGATGTCGTGGGGAATAATGTCTGCTGCTTTTCCGAAGGCGTGCGGCAGCGCTTCCCCAGGGACCAGGTGCTTCAGGACATGGCCGCCGAGGGCTACGCCGGGGTGACCCTCTGGGACGCCCAGGGCCGCCCCAACGGCCTCATCGCGGTCATCTGGCGCAAGCCCCTGGCGAATCAGCGCCAGGCCGAGACCCTGCTCCAGCTCGTCGGCCTGCGCGCCGCCGGGGAGCTGGAGAACCGCAAGGCCATGGAGGCCCTCGTCCAGAGCGAGGCCTTCTCGCGCACCATCATCGACAACAGCCCGGACTGCATCAAGCTCCTGAACCAAAGCGGCGAGCTGACCTACATGAGCCCCAGCGGCCCGCGCCTGCTGGGGCTGAACTGCGTGGAGCAGGTGCTCGGCAGGCCGTACCTGACCTTCTGGAAAGGCTCGGACCATGGACTCGCCGCCCACGCCTTCCACGAGGCCCAGGCCGGGCGCGTGGGCCGGTTCGAGGGCTTCTGCCCCACGGCCTGCGGCGCGCCCAAGTGGTGGGACGTGTCCATCGCGCCGCTCTACGGCGAGAGCGCGGCCGGGGACGGGGGCGCCCGCGGAAGCATCGACCGCTTCCTGGTGGTCTCGCGCGACGACACCGCGCGCAAGCTCGCCGCCGACGCCCTGCGCATCGAGCGCGAACGCCTCGCGGCCATCATCGACACCTCCCAGGACCTGATGTTCCTGAAGGACCCGGAGCTGCGCTACCTGGCGGCGAACAAGGCCCATGAGGCCATCTTCGGCCTCGCCCCGCGCGACATGATCGGCAAGACGGACTTCGAGCTGCTGCCGAAGGACCTGGCCGAGAGCTGCCGCGCCACCGACCTGGCCGCCCTGCGCGACGGCCCCGTGCTCCAGGACGAAAGAATCGGCGAGACCTGGTACCGCGTGAGCAAACGCCGCGTGGAGGACGACTGGGGCATGGTGCTCGGCGTGGCCGCGCTCATCACCGACGTCACCGCGAGCCGCAACGCCTACGAGGCCCTGCGCGAGAGCGAGGAGCTCTTCCGCAGCCTGGTGGAGAGCGCGCCGGAGGCCATCTGCGTGCAGACCAGGGGGCGCTTCGCCTACGTCAACAGCGCCAGCCTGAAGCTCTACGGCGCGGCCGGACCAGAGGACCTGCTCGACAGCCCCCTGCTCTCGCGCATCCACCCGGACTTCCACGCCCAGGCCAGCGAACGCGTCCGCCGGGTCAACGTGGAGCGCCTGCCGAACCCGCCCATGGAGCAAAGGCACCTGCGCCTGGACGGCCGCTTCGTGGACGTGGAGATCTCCGCCGTGCCGCTGCTCTACGGCGGCGAGCACGGCTCCCTGGTCTTCGTGCACGACATCACCGAGCGCAAGCGCGAAGAGGCCCTGCGCTCGGACATGGAGCGCATCGCCAAGCACGACCTCAAAGGCCCGCTCAATGCGGTGATCAACCTGCCGCTGCTGTACCAGGACGACCCCAACCTGACCAAAGACCAGGGCGAGGCCCTGCGGCTCATCCACAAGGCGGGCTTGAGCATGCTGGAGCAGATCGACCAGTCCCTGACGCTCTACCGCATCGAGACCGGCAGCTTCGAGCTTTCGCCCCTGGCCGTGGACCTGGCGGCCCTCACCGGGCAGGTGGCGCGGGAGCTGGACACCTTGACGCGAGCCCTGGCCGTGGAGCTGCAGATCACGGCCGAGGCCGGGCTTGCGCCCATCAGCGGCGACGGCCTGCTCTGCCGGACCATGCTCTCCAACCTGCTCAAGAACGCCGTGGAGGCCTCGCCCAGGGACAGCGTGGTCCAGGTGCGGCTAAGCGAGCGCGAGGGCCAGGCGCAGTGGTCCGCGCACAACGCCGGGGCCGTGCCCGAGGCCCTCCGGACCTGCTTCTTCGACAAGTACTCGACCCACGGCAAGCGCCAGGGCGCGGGCCTGGGCACCTATTCCGCGCGCCTCTCGGCCGAGGCCCAGGGCGGCTCCATCGCCATGCACAGCTCCGAGGCCCTGGGCACCACCGTCACGGTGCGGCTGCCGCTGTGGCGGGGCCAAGCGTGAGGCGGGAGCGCCGGGAGTTGTGAGGGCAAGAGCAGGGGCCGGCGCGGGTTGACCGGCTCCACATTGGAACCCTGGCCCACGAGCCGCCGCGCCCGCGGCCCAAGCACGCCTCCGGATCGATTCTCACGTTGACGCCTGCTCCGTCCGGGAGTAAAAAACAAGAGTCTCCTCCACCAAGAGCATCAATCCCGAGGTAGCCATGCCCCAGACCCAGCCCGTGCTCGTCCGCCTGCCCAAGGGTATGGACCTGCTGTGCGCGCTCCGGTCCGCCTGCGACGCGCGCGGCATCACCAAGGCCGCCGTGCAGGTCATCGGGGCGCTCACCTGCGCCAGGCTCGGCTACTATCTGCAGGACGAGCGGCGCTACGTGTCCTATGAGCTGCCCGAGCACTGCGAGATCCTCATGGGCGCCGGCAACGTGAGCCTGAAGGACGCCGAGGCCTTCGTGCACCTGCACCTGACCCTGTCCAGATCCGACGGCTCGACCCTGGGCGGCCACGCCATGGAGGGCTGCCCCATCTTCGCTGCCGAGGCCCTGCTCCTGCCCGTGCCCGGCCCAGACCTGACGCGCGGCTTCGACGAGCCCACGGGGCTGTTCCTCTGGCAGGTGCAGCCCGGCTGAGGCCGGTCCTTTGGCAGGTGCAGCCCGGCTGAGGCGGCCCTTCCTCCTTGGATTTCCAGCGGCAATGGGCTACTCTTCCCAGCGAGGTGGCGATGACTTCAGAAAAGAGCAAGAATGCCTGCCAAGGCCTGGGCAAGGTCCAGGAAATCCTGGAACGCTTCGGCGTGGCCGGAGAAGCCGACTGGGCGGCCGTGGTGCTCTTCGTGCGCAACCTCGTGGCCGAGATGGACCTGTTCACCGAGAGCCAGAAGGCCGCCATCCAGGCCAGCGCCTTTGAACAGATGGCCATGAAGCCGCTGGACCGCCAACGCTTCCAGCGCGTCGTCGCCTCCATCCAGGGCTTCCTGCTGGACAACTCCAAGGTGGCCGACCTGCGCAACCAGCTCCAGGCCGAGCGCGACGGCGCCAGCGCCCTGTATTCCGAGATGAGCGGCGTGGTGCAGGAGATCCAGGCCAGCAGCCAGACCCGCCAGACCAGCCTCCAGCGCATGGGCCAGGACACCGAGGAGCTCATCAACTCCGGGGACAGCAAGACCGAGGTGGTGCGGCGCTTTCGCGGCATGATCACCGAGATGGTGACCCAGGCCAGAGAGGAGGCGCGCTCCTGGGAGGAGCGCGCCAAGCAGATGGAGCGCACGGCCAACTTCGATCCGCTCTTAAGTGAGCTTTACTGCCGCCGCGCCCTGGACGCCCAGTTGGCTGTGGTCATGGAGCGCGCCAGAAAGAGCAACCGCCCGCTGTCCTTGATGTTCCTCGACGTGGACCATTTCAAGAACATCAACGACAGCTACGGCCACATCGTGGGCGACGGGGTGCTGCGCGTGCTGGCGGCCGTGGTCTCGGCCCACGCCATGCAGTTCAAGGGCTATGCCGCGCGCTTCGGCGGGGAGGAGCTGGTGGTGCTCTGCGAGGACATGGACGAGGACGCCGCCGTGGTCCGGGCCGAGGCCATCCGCAGGGACGTGGCCAACTGCCCCTGCCAGCCCCAATACGAAGGCCCGGCGCCAGCCGAGCCCATCTGCGTCACCGTGAGCATCGGCGTGGCCCAGCTGGGGCCCGGGCAGACCTCGAGCGACCTGATCCTGGCGGCCGACCAGGCCATGTACGCCGCCAAGACCGGGGGCCGCAACATGGTCCTGGGCCACAGCACCATCCAGGCCAGCCGCAAAGCCTGAACAACGGCCCTGCGAAGGGCCAAAAGCTTCCCCGTCCGCTTGCGGCCGGGCCAACGCAAAGGACCTTTGATGCCCAGAGTCCAATCCATCCAGATGCGTGTGTTGATGTGGGGCTGGGGCGTGCTCATCGTCGGTCTGGCCCTGGCCTTCTGGCGCTACAGCGCCACCCTGGACGAGGAGACCGCCCGCGACTTCGAGCGCGACACCCTGACCCGCCTGGACACCGTGCAGTGGCTGCTGGACAAAAGCGGCCCCTTCAAGGAACCGCGCGACCGGCAGGACTTCCTGCATTCCCTGGCGGCCAGCATGGGCATGCGCATCAGCCTCATCCAGGGCTCGAAGATCCTGGCCGACTCCTCCCGGCCCTACGACGACCTGGGCAAGATGGACGACCACTCGACACGGCCCGAGGTGGCCGAAGCCCTTTCCGGCGAGCTGGGCCAGGCCACCCGCCACAGCGCCACCCTGGACCATGACATGATCTACATGGCGCGCAAGCTGCCGGGCCAAGAGGGCGAAAGCCCGATCGTGCTGCGCCTGGCCGCGCCGGTAAGCCAGGTGCGCATGCACATGCAGCGCATGCGCTGGGCGCTTCTGGCCGCCGTGATCCCCCTGCTCCTGGGCTCAGGCGTCCTCTTGTACCTGCTCTCGCGCACCATCACCGCAGGCATCGCCCAGTTCACGGATGCCGCCCAGGCCATCGGCGAGGGCGACTACCGGCGCAGGATCCTGTTCTACCCGGCGGCGGAGTTCCAGCCCCTGGCCGAGGCCATCAACCGCATGGCCAAGAAGATCAAAAAGAACATGAAGGTCATCGAGAACCAGCGCGGCGAGCTCTGGGCCATGTTCGAGGGCATGACCGAGGGCGTCATGGTGCTCGACACCGCTGGCCGCATCCTGCACGTGAACCCGGCCCTGTCCCTGATCTTCCCCCGCGCCCATGAGTTCATCGGCCGGGCGCCCCTTGAGGCCACCATGAGCCTGGAGATCCAGAACCTCGTGGACGCCCTCATGGCCGGGGAGACCACCGAGTCCGTCAGCAGGCAGATCGAGCTCAAGAACCGCAACTGCGCGGAGATGACCGTGGTGCCCTTCCGCGACCACAAGTTCCGCCCCAGGGTCATCCTCATCTTCCACGACACCAGCGAGCAGAAGCGTGTGGAGCGCGTGCTGCGCGACTTCGTGGCCAACGCCTCGCACCAGCTGCGCACCCCGCTCACCAGCATCCGGGGCTACGCCGAGACGCTCCTGGACGCGCCCCCAACGGACGAGGCCAAGCGCCGGGAATTCCTCGACATCATCCGCGCCAACGCCGTGCACATGACCAGGGTCATCGCGGGCATGTTCGCCCTGGCCAAGAGCGAACGCGGCGGCAAGCGCCCCAAGGACCTGAACGCCAACGTGGCCCAGGCCCTGGAGCACGCCCTCATGAACGCCACCTTCCCCGCCCAGGAAAAGGCCATCAGCCTGGCCGTGGAGGAGCTCCCCAAGAACCTGCCCAACGTGGCCGCCGACCCCGACGGCCTGCTCCAGATCGCGGACAACCTGCTGGACAACGCCATCAAGTATTCCCCCCAGGGCACCACTGTCCGCATCAGCGCCGAAACCGACGGCCAGAGCGTGACCCTGCGCTTCCACGACCAGGGGCCGGGCATCGGCGCGGAGGACCAGAAGCGCGTGTTCGAGCGCTTCTTCCGCGCCGACAACAACGACGTGGACGGGACAGGCAGCGCGGGCCTGGGCCTGGCCATCTGCCGCCACATCGCCCGCAACTACGGCGGCGAGGTCTGGGTGGACTCCCCCACGGACCAGGACGCAGGCAGCGGCAGCGTGTTCAGCGTGCGCCTGCCCGTGGCTTGAGCAAGCCTGCGGATTGCGGCCCCGCCCGGAGCACGTCATCGGCGCTGTGGCCAAACAGGGCGCGGCGTGGCGCACGGTGAGCAGACTGCATCCGGCCACGCCTCTGGGGCACGGTGCAGAATCTTATGTCTTAAGCGAGTGCTGATGGCCAGAACCGATCAAGTCCCGCGTGCGCGCGGCCTCCTCCGGCGCTCCCTCGCCTGCGCCCTTCTGGCCGCCGCTCTCGTGCTGTGTTCCGCCGCCGCCAGCCAGGCCAGGCCCGTTCAGCACGTCCTGGTCCTGCACTCCTACCACCAGGGCTACCAGTGGACGGACAACATCCAGTCCGGCCTGGCCGAGGCCCTGGCCCGCCTGGCTCCGCAGGCCATGGTCCATGTGGAGTACATGGACACCAAGCGCCAGGCCCCGGAGAAGAGCTTCGGCCTGCTGGCGGAGCATTACGCCAAGAAGTACGCCGGGTTCCGGTTTGACGCCATCCTCGCCAGCGACGACAACGCCCTGGACTTTCTGCTCGCCCACCGCGACCGCTTGTTTCCCGGCTCGCCCGTGGTCTTCTGCGGCGTCAACGACTACCGCCCCGGCCGCCTGGGCGGCAAGCAGGGCTACACCGGCGTGTCCGAACGCGCGGACATCACCGGGACCATCGAGGCGGCCCTCAAGCTCATGCCGTCCATGCGGCGGCTGGTGATCATCACCGACGCCACCGAAACCGGCAGGTACAACCGCAGGAACGCCATGGAGGCCGTGCAGAGCTTCCTGGGCCGGGTGGAGGTGCAGGAGCTGGCCGGAATGACCTTCGGCGAGGTGGCCTCGGCCCTGTCCACCCTGTCCCCGGACACGGCCATCCTGCACATGGCCCTGTTCCGCGATCCGGACGGCCAGAGCATGGACATGGCGGAGTTCATGGACTTCACGCGCAGGCACACCGCGCAGCCCATCTTCGGGGTCTGGGACTTCCTGCTGGGGCACCACATCGTGGGCGGCGTGGTGGTCAGCGGCGCGCACCAGGGCCAGGCCATGGCCGAGCTGGCCGCGCGCGTGCTCGACGGCGAGAACGTGGACGACATCCCCGTGGTTTTAAAGAGCCCCAACGCGCCCATGTTCGACTACCGCGAGCTCACGCGCCACGGCTTCTCGCTTAGCAACCTGCCCCGGGACAGCATCGTCCTGAACCGGCCCGAGGGGCTGTGGCAGCGCTACCGGGTCTGGCTGGCGCTGCTCGGCTCGGTGTTCACGATCATGGCCGTGGCCATCGGCCTCTTGTGGGTGAACATCCTGCGCCGCCGCCGGGCCGAGGCCCAGCGCTGGGCCTCGGAGCGCCGCTACCGCGAGTTCGTGGAGGCGCTCTCCATCGGCGTGGTGGAGCTGGACCTGGCCGGGCGCATCGTCTTCGCCAACCCCGGCAGCTACGCCATCAGCGGCGCCACCCCAGGGAGCCTGCCAGGCCGAAGCATCCTCGACCTGGCCCAGACCGACGACGCGCGCCAGGCCATCAACGCCATGCTGGCGGACGCAACCGCAGGCGCCCCGCAGGCGCCCCGCTCGGTCCTGCTGCGCCT
>CAZXZF010000051.1:0-13567 GCA_964645095.1 uncultured Desulfocurvus sp.
GGGCCTGGCCAAGATGGACGCGCCCACGGGCTCGCTCATCTCCTACGCCACGGCTCCGGGCTCCGTGGCCTCCGACGGCGCAGGCAGAAACGGGCTGTTCACCCAGCACCTTTTGCGCAACATGGCCACCCCTGGCCTGCCCATCACCGAGGTCTTCATGCGCGTGCGCCAGAACGTGGTGGCGGAAACCAAGCGCCAGCAGGTGCCCTGGGAAGCCTCCAGCCTCATCGGGCAGTTCTATTTTTCCGGCGTTGCAGGCGATCAGCCGCCGCTGTCCGCGCCAGCAATGGCGACCGCCGCGCCAACTCCGGCAGCCCTGGCTCCGGCAGCCCTGGCTCCGGCCGCGCCAACTCCGGCGGTCCTGGCTCCGGCAGCCCCGGCAAAGGCGGTGGACATCAAGGCCGAGAAGCGGCGCATGGCCGAGGAGGCCGCGCGGCTCAAGCGCGAGCACCAGGAATTGGCGCAGCTGCAAGCCTTGCAGGCCGAGAAGGACCGCCTGGAGGACCAGCGCCAGGCCCTTGCGCAGGCCAAGCTCCTGGCCCTGGCCCCGCGCCCCAAGCAGGTTCCGCCGACCCAGCAGGCCACCCCCGCCGCCGCACCCGTCGCAGCCCCCGTTGCCGCGCCCAGGGTCAACGCCCACGCCACGCAGTTCGCGGCCCTGGCCCGGGCCGGGCTGCCGGACGTCCGCGCCTATTTCGAGCAGGCCGTGCAGGCCCGGTCGGACGACGCCGAGGCGCGCGCCGGGCTGGCCATCGCGCTGGTCTTTTCCGGGCGCGAGGCCGATACCAGGTACCAGTTCCAGCGCTTGAACGAGTCCGGCGTGCATACGGCGGGCGTGCGGCTGGCCAAGGGCCTGCTGCTCGGGCTGGAGGGCAACCAGGACGCCGGGTACCAGTTCAACCGCGCCCTGGAGGACGGCGCGGACAAGGCGCTGGTGCTGCTCTGCCAGGCAACGGCTGCGGCCAGGAGGGGCGACTACAAGAAGGGGCAGCAGCTCCTGGCCCAGTATGCCGCGCTCGTGCCTGAACCGGAACGCGCCGAGAATGCGGCGGGACTGGCCAAAGGCCTGGATGTCGAGAGCGCCCTGGTGGGCAGGTATCTTCTGGACCAGGGTCCCAAAAGCATGACCACCTGGGACATGGTTCTGGACATCTCCCGTCAGGACTCGACCCTGGTCGGCTCAGGCACCATGACCATGGGCAGCAAGGTGCGGGCCTTTGACTTCAAATTTGCAGAGAATAAGCTCACCTTTCTGATGGAGGGCGATGTGTTTCTTGTGCCGATGTTTTATTGGCGGCTGACCCTGGACCTCTCCAGGGGGTTTGACTCCATGCCGGTGCTGAGCGTGGAGGCGTCCTCCTCCTCGGCGGGCGGCTGGAGCCCCGCAGGGCCGGCCGATTTCGAACCGCCGCCGCGCGCGCTGGTGCGCACGGGAGCTGCCGCGCCGAAGTGATCCGCAGCCCCTTTGCCTTTCCCGGCCATTTGCGCTAGCCCAAAGGCATCATGCAGCAAGTTCCCAAGCCCGCCGTAAAAATCACCGTCAAGGGCGACATCCTGCCCGAGGGCCTGGCCGTCGGCGAGGATGCCGCAGGCGTCCTGACCCTCGGCTTTTCCTGCGACCTGAACAGCCGCACCGTGGCCCGGCTCTGGGCCCCGGCTCTGGACCGCGTTCGCGGCGGCGGGCGCGGGCGCGAGGCCGTTTCAGCCGGGGGACTGGTGCGCCTGGAACTGGCCCAGGCGGGCTACATCGACGGGGCCGGGCTGGCCCTGCTGGTGAAGCTCCGCGCCGAGGCCGAGGCCCGTGGCGCCACGGTGGAGATGCTGGGGCTGTCCGAGAGCCGCGCGCACCTGCTCGGCCTGGCCGGGGATGCCGAGCGCGAGGCCGTCAAGAAGCCCAAGGAGCGCCGGGGCCTCAAGGTGCTGGTCACGGCAGGCGTGGGCAACGCCTTGGCCGGCATGGCCGCTGTGGTGTCCTTCGTGGGCGAGTGCGCCCTGGTGGTCTGGGAAGCCCTGCGCCATCCGGAGCGCGTGCGCTGGAAGGACGTGCTGCTCTCGGCCATGGCCGTGGGCGTGGAGTCCATGCCCATCCTGCTGCTCGTGGGCTTCCTCATGGGGCTGATCATGAGCTTCCAGTCGGTCATCACCCTGCAGCGCTTCGGCGGCGAGATCTTTGTTCCGAACATGCTGGGCCTGGTCATGTTCCGCGAGATGGGCCCGCTGGTCACGGCCATCCTGCTGGCCGCGCGTTCGGGCTCGGCCTTTGCGGCGGAGATCGGCACCATGTGCGTCAATGAGGAGCTGGACGCCATGACCACCATGGGCATCAGCCCGGTGCGCTTCCTGGTGGGGCCGCGCATCCTGGCCTCGCTCTTCATGGTGCCGTTCATGACCCTGTTCTTCAACTTCGCCAGCCTCATCGGCGGGGCGCTGGTCATGGTCTCCATCGGCTTCCCGCTGGTGACCTTCACCTCGCGCGTGTTTACCAACGTCACGGCCAATGACCTCCTCGGCAGCCTGGCGAAGGTCATCGTGTTCAGCCTGCTGGTGGCCGGGGTGAGCTGCCTGCGCGGCCTGAACACCGGCGGCGGAGCCAGCGCCGTTGGCCGCAGCACGACCAGCGCCGTGGTCAGCGGGCTCATCCTCATCACCATCGCCGACGGGCTCTTTGCGGTGCTGTTCTATTACCTGAAGATTTGATAGGGCTGGGCTGTGGGTACAGAGATGAACGGCGACGACACCATTCTTGAGGACACAATCATACGTGTGCGCGGCCTCTCTTGCGCCTACGGCTCCGAGTTCGTCCTGAAGGACGTCACCTTCGACGTGCGCCGGGGCGAGGTCTTTGTGGTCATCGGGCGCTCCGGCTGCGGCAAGAGCACGCTGCTCAAGCACATGATCGGCCTGCTGCAGCCCGTGCGGGGCAGCATCGTCTTGAACGGGCAGGACATTGTCATTGCCAAGGGTACGCAGCGCCTGGAGATATTGAAAGGCATCGGCATCATGTACCAGATGGGCGCGCTGTTCGGGTCCATGAGCATCCTGCGCAACGTGGGCCTGCCGCTGGAGGAGTACACCGACCTGCCCCAGGAGGCCGTGGACGCCATCGCCCGGGTCAAGCTGTCGCTGGTGGGACTGGAGCGCTTCGGCCACTTCATGCCCACGGAGCTTTCCGGCGGCATGGTCAAGCGCGCGGCCATCGCCCGGGCCATGGCGCTGGATCCGCCCATCCTGTTCCTGGACGAGCCCTCCGCGGGCCTGGACCCCGTGACCTCCGCCGGGCTGGACAGCCTGGTGCGCAGCCTGGCCGAGACCCTTGGCATCACCTTTGTCATCGTCTCCCATGAGGTGCCGAGCATCCTCTCCATCGCCGACCGCGTCATCCTCATGGACGACGGGGTGAAAGGCATCGCGGCCGAGGGCGACCCGCGCGAGCTGAACGCCTCCAGCGTTGAACCCGAGGTGCGCCGCTTCTTTGACCGCAAGGTCGCGCCGCGTGGCGCGCATCTGCCCTTGGCCCAGCCCAATACCCTGGAGGAAGCCCGGCCATGATCCGCAGCGGCGACTATTTCAAGCTTGGCCTGTTCGTCATCGGCGGGGCGCTGCTGCTCCTGGTGGTGCTCTTCGCCCTGGGCGCGGGCCGCTTTTTCCAGAAGACGTACAAGATCGAGACCTACATCAACGAGTCCGTGAACGGGCTGGAGCAGGGCTCGGCGGTGAAGTACCGGGGCGTGCGCGTGGGCAGCGTCTCGGAGATCGGGTTCGTGGGCGCGAAATATGGCGCCAAGGCCGAGGGCCACCGCTACGTGTACGTGGAATGCACCCTGGACAAGGATCTCTTCGGCGGCCTGGGCAGCAAGCCCGCCGAGGAGCAGGCCGCGGACGAGGTGGCGCGCGGACTGCGCGCCCGGCCCATCTCCCAGGGCCTCACCGGCCAGCTCTACCTGGGGCTCGACTACGTGGACCTGGCGCAGAATCCGGCCCTGCCCATCAACTGGGAGCCCGGCCACATCTACATCCCCTCGGCAGCCAGCACCCTCTCCCGCGTGGAACAGGCCGTGCTCGGCATCAGCAACACCCTGGGCGGACTGGAAAAGGCCGAGCTGCCCGAGGCCGTGAAGAGCTTCCGGCGCTTTGCCGACAGCGCCAGCACCGTGCTCGAGGGCGCCAATGGCCAGGAGGTGGGCAAGCGTCTGTCCGAAACCCTGGAGCAGACGCGCAAGCTGCTGGCGCGCATCAACACCCTGGTGGCCGACCCGGCGGTGGAGACCCTGCTGCCCGACGCAGCCCGGACCATGGCCGGGGCGCGCAAGCTGGTGGAGGGCTCCGGCGGCGACGCCGCGGCCCTGCTGCGCGAGGCGCGCGAGACCACCGCCAGCCTCAAGGCCTCGGCCAAGGTCCTGGAATCCTTCCTGACCAGACCGGAGACGAAGCAGCAGCTGAGCGAAATGCCGGGGGCCATGCAGCAGGCGCGCGAGACCGTGGGCGAACTCAAGAGCGCCGCCACGCGCCTGAACGCCGTGCTGGGTCGCGTGGAGAGCCTCACGGCCTCGCAGCAGGGCAATGTGGAGTCCGTGCTGGACAACGCGCGCCAGCTCATCGAGAACCTGCGCGAACTCACCGGCGAGGCCAAGCGCTACCCCTCTGGGGTGCTCTTTGGGCCGCCGCCAAGCAAATCGCCCCTGGGCGGGCAGTAGGGGGCGTTATGTCGCGCGGACAGCGTTGGAATATCCTGGTTCTGATGGTTGCGTCGCTGCTTCTGGGCTCCTGCGTGAAGCTGGAGAAGCAGCCTTTGGACAAGCGCTTTTACGCCCTGGAGGTGGCGCGCCCAGGCGCGGCCCTGACCACTTTTGCCACGCCGGCCACGCTGTTGGTGCGGCGCATGCAGATCTCGCCGCGCGTGGCGGGCCGCGAGCTGGTCTACCGCACTGCGGAATCGGCCTGGACGGCGGACTTCTACAACCTGTTCTTCGTGCTTCCGGCGGACATGCTGACCCAGGACCTGCGCACCTGGCTGCGCGATGCGGCCCTGTTCGCCAACGTGGTCGATCCGTCGAGCCTGCTCCTGCCGGAGTACATCCTGGAGGGCAATGTCAGCGGCCTGCACGGCGACTTCGCTCCCGGTTCCGGAAAGGGTCCGGCCCAGGCCGTGGCCGAGATGCAGTTCCTGCTGCTCAGGAATACCGCTGGCGAGCGCCGCGTGGTCCTGACCCGCGACATCCGCAAGACCGTGCCCCTTGCCGCCAACACCCCGGCCGAGCTGGTGCGCGCCCTGCGACAGGCCGTGGCCGAGGTCAACGCCGAGCTGGAGACCGCAATCCGCGAAGCCGTGCCGCGCCAGTAGCCGACCCGACCACGCGTGCTTCAGCCGCCCAGCTGGCCCAGGCCGAGCCCGGCCAGCACCGCCAGGCAGGCCCAGAGCAGGGTCTTGGCCGCGCCCGCCAGGGCCGGGAACGCATGGCCTGAAGTCGGCTGAGCCGAGGTTGGCGGGAGCTGCAATTGCGCCCCGTCCGTGTGGTCCTCGGGGCTCAGCAGATACTGCACAAAACGCCATATTTCCGAGAGCAGCGGCACCATGTGGCGGCCTCCTTATGTTCCGTAATCTGAGCCTCAGAACAGCCCGCCCTGAAACAGGTCCCTGGCCATGGGCGCCATGCTGGCCACAAGGGCCAGGGCCATGGCCCAGTTGAAGGCCCGGAGCCTGCTGCGGTCCTGCAAGAGCCCGCGCAGGGCCACGCCGAGCACGGCCCAGGCCCCGCAGCAGGGCATGCCCACCACAAAGAACGCCGCCGTGACCACGAGCGCGCCCAGCACCGGCTGATCCTGCGGGGCATAGGTGCTGGCGGCGGTGAGACACATCATCAGCGCCTTGGGATTGACCCACTGGAAGGCCGAGGCCTCCAGGAAGGTCATGGGCCGGGCCGTGGCCGAAGCGCTGCCGGGCGAGGGCTGCGGCGCGTCCTTCGGCGCGTCGGCTGGCGGCGCGTTGGTCGGCGGCGTGGAACTGCCGATGGCCCAGGCCAGGTACAGCATGTAGAGCACACCCAGGACGCGCAGGATGACGTAGAGGCCGGGCACGGCCTCGAAGACCAGCCCCACGCCCAGTCCCAGGGCCAGCTGCATGAAGGTGAAGCCCAGGGTGACGCCGAGTAGGTGCGGCAGTGTGCGCCTGAACCCGTGGTTCACGCCCGAGGCGAAGAGCATCGCGTTGTTCGGGCCGGGCGTGGCGCTGGTGGCAAAGGCGAACACGCAGAGCGAGAACAGCGTTTCCGGCGTCATGGCGCACTCCCCCTGCTGGCAGGGCGGGCTGGCAGCGCCTGCAAGCCCTGCCTGGCGGCCAGACCAGCGGCCCGCGCCGGGGACAGGCCATGGGCCACGGGCACCGTGCCGCAAATGGGCGCAAAGGGCAGCATGCCCAGCACGCTGGGCGCGGCTGCCCTGGTTCCGGCGAATAATGACGCCCTGCGCGTTTCCATGTTCCCTCCCCTGCTTCATGCTCTGGCCATCAGTCGATACAATGCTTGATTGTATGCATTGCGATATCTTCGCAAGCAACTCTCGCGCAACGTGTTGGAGCGTTCAGGTTGTGTGCCAGGAGATATGTTGACAAAATCTTACGGTCAATGTATTTATTGTCACTATGACAATCTGGATGCCACAACTGGCAGGGGACAGGCCCATGTATCTCGGGCTGGCGGACGCCATCATGGCCGACGTGGAGCGCGGCGCGCTCAAGCCCGGCGACCGCCTGCCCACGCACCGCGACCTGGCCGACGCCCTGGGCGTCACCGTGGGCACCGTGACGCGCGGCTATGCCGAGGCCGCCCGGCGCGGGCTGGTGCGTGGCGAGGTCGGGCGCGGAACCGTGGTCTCCCTGGGCCGCGACGAGGCCACGCCCTGGTGGGGCGGCGACGTCCCGCAGCCGGAGCGCATCGACCTGGGGCTGGTGATGGGCATGTATGGCCTGGACCCGGACCTGGGCGCTGGCCTGCGGGAGCTGGCCGGGCGCGGGGACGTGCAGGAGCTGCTGCGCTACCAGCCGTCGCGCGGCATGGCCCGGCACCGCGAGGTCGGGGCGGCCTGGCTGTCGCGCTTCGGCCTGGCCGTGGACCCGGGGCGCGTGCTGATCACCAGCGGCGGCCAGCACGCCCTGGTGGTGCTCTTCTCCGTGCTCTTCCGGCCCGGCGACCGCATCGCTGCGGCCAGCCTGAACTATCCCGGACTCATGACCGCCGCAGCCCTGGCCGGGCTCAAGCTCGTTCCGGTCGACTGCGACGAGGAGGGCATTCTGCCCGGAGCCCTGGCCGAGGCCTGCGCCCGCGAGGCCGTGCGCGGCCTGTACTTCATGCCCGGCGTGCACAACCCGACCACCGCCGGCGCTGGCCCGGAGCGTCTGGCGCGGCTGGCGGACATCGCCCGGCAGCGCGGGCTGCTCGTGCTGGAGGACGCGGCCTATGCCCTCACCGCCGAGGACCCCGGCCTGACCCTGGCGAGCCTGGCCCCGGAGCGCACGTTCTTCGTGGCCAGCGTGTCCAAGAGCATCGCCGGAGGGCTGCGCGTGGCCTTTGTGGCCAGCCCGCAGGAGCATGTGGAGCGCCTGGCGCTCGGCATCACCGGCACCACCTGGCTGGCCGCGCCGCTGTGCGTTGAGCTGGCCTGCATGTGGATCAATGACGGCACGGCGGGCAAGGTGCTGGCGCGCAAGCGCGCCGAGGGCGCCAAACGCAGCGATCTGGCGCGGGAAGTCCTGGTTGGTCAGCGTTTCCGCTCCCGGCGCGACGGCTATTTTCTCTGGCTGGAGCTGCCGGAGCCCTGGCGCGGGTCGGACTTCGAGCGCGCGGCCCTGGAGCGCGGGGTGGTCGTGGTGGCGGGCGAGTCCTTTGCCCTGGGGCAGACCTCTGCGCCCATGGCCGTGCGCGTGTCCTTGAGCGCCGCGCGCAGCCGCGAGGAGCTCCGGCGCGGCCTCACGGTCCTGGTGGAGCTGCTCGGCCAGCAGCCCAGGCCGGGCCGGGCCATAGTCTAGGCGGAGGACCTAGGCCGGGCGTTCTGCGGCCAGGCGCACCGAGGGCAGTTGGGCGAAGCGCGTGCCTTGGCAGCGCTCGGCCAGGGCCGGGCACTGGTCCAGGGCGGTGATGGACGCGTATTCCGGCAGCACGCGGAGCTTGCGTTCGTAGAAGAGCAGCAGCGTCTCCAGCCTGCGGAACAGGCCTGGCCGGTCACGGACCACCTGGTCGAAGGCCTCGGTCATCCAGCCTTCGGTCTGGAAGCCCAGGGCGTAGAAGTGCTCCGGTTCCCCTTCGGCGGAGGCCACCGGGCCGATGCATGCGCCCTTCCAGATCAAGCCGTCCAGGGCCGACTGCACGGCGTGCGCCGGCAGGTCCGGGGTGGCGTTGTCCAGCAGGATGGCGCGCTCGTACTGGCGCGAAAATACAAGCCGGAAGGCGTTGCGCTGCTGTACCGTGATGTTGCGCCCCAGGGCGTTGGCGATCTTGAAATTCCCCTTGCCGAGCAGGACCTTGGCCTGCTCCTTCATTTTGTCCTTGTCCTGGCCGGGGTCCTGGCCGGGGTCGAGGAACAGGAACACGTCGGCGTCCACGTCGGCCAGGTTGCGCAGGGTGTCCTTCAAGAGGGCCAGGGCCAGGGGGTCGGCCTTTCCGGTGGCCAGGGCCTCCGGCGTCAGCACCGGCAGGGGATGGTTGGCGAAGAGCAGTACGGCGGTTTTCATCGGGGACTCCTGTGGCGCGGGAGAGGTCGTCCCGGCGGCCCGCAGACAGTAAGCATCCGGGTCCTCCCTGGCAACCCCGCCAGGGTATGTTTCCTGCGGGCTTGAAGCCCTGCGGCAATTGGCATAAAATGGACATTGTGAGCAACACCAACAGGCATTCGGAGGATTGATGCGCAAGGACGTGACGAGCGATCAGGCAGTGGTGGCGGATATCCTGGGGCGCGCGCAGTATGTGACCCTGGCCCTGGTGGATGGCGAGGGGCCGTACTCCGTGCCCGTGAACGCCGCCTTTGAGGACGGGGTGCTCTACCTGCACTCCTCCAGGAAGGGCCGCAAGGCCGAGGCCCTGCGCCAGGCCGTGGCCCAGGGCACGCGCGTGGCCTTTTCCGCTGCCGTTGACCTGGAAGCCAAGACCGGCGAGCTGGCCTGCCAATGGGGCTTCAAGTTCCGCTCTGTGCTGGGCTCCGGCCTGGTGCGCGCGGTCGAGCTGAGGGGCGACAAGGTGGCGGCCCTGAACACCCTCATGCGCAAGCACGCCGGGCGCGACGACTTCCCCTACGACGAGGGCATCCTGGACAAGACCCTGGTGCTGGCCATCGATGTGGACCGGGCCACGGCCCGGCTCAAGCTCGCCTAGGTCTGAAGGGTAAGGAGGCCGGTCATGGTTTTGTGCTTTCTTGGCGATTCCACGGTGCAGGGCATCGGCGACGTGCTGGCCCTGGGCTGGGTGGGGCGCCTGGCCCAGGCCAGCTTCGCCCTGGACCCGGCGCGCGCCACCACGCTGACCCTGTGCAATCTCGGCCTGCGCGGGGACTCCTCCCTGCGCGTGGCTGCGCGCTGGCAGGAGGAGACCGCGCGGCGCCAGCGCCTCGGCGAGGACATGGCCTTTGTGTTCAGCTTCGGCGCGGCCGACCGGCCCCAGCAGGTGCCGATCTCTGAGGCCGTGGCCGCAACCAGGGACATGCTGCGCGCGGCCAAGGTTGTCTCAGGTGGGGGCCGCACCCTCTTCGTGGCCCCGCCGCCGTCCAGCGATCCCGCCTGGGCCGCCAGGAACCGCGAGCTGGGCCTGGCGCTGCTCGCCGTTTGCGACGAGTTGGGCGTGCCCGGCTTTGATCTCTTCACTCCGCTGTCTTCCTCGCCGCGCTACATGGCCGCCCTGGCCGCAGGCGACATGATCCACCCGGACGCCCGGGGCTACGCCGAGATGGCCGGGCTGCTCGCGGCCTGGCCGCCCCTGGCAAAGCTGCTGGGGCTCTGAGGCCATATTGAGCGGCTTTTGCGGGGGCGTTGTCTCCGGCGCGCAAGTAGGTTAGGGAACAGATAGGGCGGGTTCCGCGCCGCCTAAGTCCTGAAGGTCGCAGCCCAACCCGGAGCCAGCAGCATGAGCCAATACGTCACCCAGCCGGTATTCATCGAACCCTTTGACCTCTACCTCTTTGGCAAGGGCGAGCATTGGGATCTGTACCGCATCCTGGGCGCGCACCCGCAGGAGCAGGAAGGGGTGTCGGGCTACCGCTTCGCCGTCTGGGCGCCCAATGCGCGCAAGGTCAGCCTGGTCGGGCCGTTCAACGAGTGGAGGAGCAGGAACCACCCGCTCTATCCCGTGGGCTCCTCGGGCATCTGGGCCGGGTTCGTGCCCGGCCTGCCCAAGGGCGAGCTCTACAAATTCGCCGTCAAGGACCGCCACGGCCACACCACCTTCAAGACCGACCCCTTTGCCCTGTTCGCCGAGATGCGCCCTGGCAACGCCGCCCGGACCTGGAACCTGGACGGCTTTGCGTGGACCGACGCCGGGTGGCTGGACGACCGCAAGCGCCACAATCCGCCGCTGAACCGGCCCCAGTCGGTGTACGAGGTGCATGCTGGCTCCTGGCGCATGCGCGACGGCAATTTCCTGACCTACCAGCAGCTGGCCGACGAACTCATCGGCTACGTGAAGTCGCTTGGCTTCACGCACATCGAGTTCATGCCCCTGGCCGAGCACCCGCTGGACGAGTCCTGGGGCTATCAGACCAGCCACTATTTCGCGCCGACCTCACGATTTGGAGAACCCGACGGGCTGCGCTATTTCGTGAACCGCTGCCACCAGGAGGGCATCGGCATCATCCTGGACTGGGTGCCGGGCCATTTCCCCAAGGACGACTGGTGCCTGGGGCGTTTTGACGGCACGGCGCTGTTCGAGCACGAGGACCCGCGCAAGGGCGAGCACCCGGACTGGGGCACCTACATCTTCAACTACAGCCGCCATGAGGTGAAGAACTTCCTCCTGGCCAACGCGCTTTACTGGTTCAAGGAGTTCCACATCGACGGCATCCGCATCGACGCCGTGGCCTCCATGCTCTACCTGGACTACTCGCGCGAGGCCGGGGAGTGGATACCCAACGAGTTCGGCGGGCGCGAGAACCTGGCCGCCATCGAACTCTTGAAGGAACTCAATACGGTGGTCCACGCCCACTATCCCGGCGCGCTGATGATCGCCGAGGAGTCCACGGCCTGGCCCGGCGTGTCCAGGCCCACCTACACAGGCGGCCTGGGCTTCACCTTCAAGTGGAACATGGGCTGGATGAACGACACCCTGGCCTATTTCGCCAATGATCCGGTGCACCGGGCCTTCCACCACAACAGCCTGACCTTTTCCATGCTCTACGCCTTCACCGAGAACTTCGTGCTGCCCATTTCCCACGACGAGGTGGTGCACGGCAAGGGCGCGCTCCTGTCCAAGATGCCCGGCGACATGTGGCAGCAGTTCGCCAACCTGCGCCTGCTGCTCTCCTACCAGTGGGCGCACCCCGGCAAGAAGCTGCTGTTCATGGGCTGCGAATTCGGCCAGTGGAACGAGTGGAACTGCAAGCGCGAGCTCGACTGGATCCTGCACAGCTTCGACTCGCACACGGGCGTGGCGCGGCTGGTGGGCGACCTGAACCGCGTCCTGCGCGAGACCCCGGCCATGTACGAGGCCGACACGAGCTGGAAGGGCTTCGAGTGGATGAGCGTCAACGACTGGGGCAACTCCGTGCTGGCCTTTGCGCGCCTGGCGCGGGGCCATGCCCCGGTGCTCTGGGTGTTCAACTTCACGCCCGTGGTGCGCCACGGCTACAGCGTGCGCTGCCCCGGCGGCGGCCACTGGCGCGAGGTCTACAACTCCGACGCCGCCATCTACGGCGGCTCCAACGTGGGCAACGCCGGAGGCGCGCAGGCCTGGGACAGCGCCGGAGGCACGCACCTGACCCTGACCCTGCCGCCGCTGTCGGCCATGGCCTTCATGCCGGGCTAGGGGGACATTTGAATCCGCAGGCACAAACTCCCATCATCACCCTGGCCGTCACCCTGGGCGACCCCTGCGGGCTGGGGCCGGAGCTGGTGGTGCGCACCCTGGCCGACACCCCGCAGCACTATCAGCAGCGCGGCGAACGCCTGCTGCTCATCGGGCCGCTTTCGGCGCTGGTGCGCGCCTGTGAGGGCCGCCCGCGGTTCTTCGAGGTCCTGGACGATTCCGCGCCTGTGTCCGAGCAGCTGGCCTCGCGCGGGCCCGGGGCCTATTTCATCGAGCCCAAGGGACTGTCCGAGCTGGACTATCCGCCCGGCGCACCGGCCACGGCCGGAGGCCTCGCCGCCGGGCGCAGCCTGGAGCTGGCCGTGCGCCTGGCCAAGGCCGGGGTCATCCAGGGGCTTGTGACCTGCCCGCTGAACAAGGCCTGTCTGCAGCAGGCCGGGTTCGCCTTCCCCGGCCACACGGAGTTTTTGGCCGAGGGCCTGGGCGTGGGCCGCGACAACGTGACCATGCACCTGTGCGGGCCCATGCCGACGGAGCCATTGCCCGGTGAGAAGCCCCAGCAGGTGCTGCGCGTGAGCCTTGTGACCACGCACCCGCCGCTGTTCGAGGTGCCCCGGCTGGTGACGCGTGAGCGCATCCTGCGGGCGCTGAAACACACGGCGGAGTTCGTGGCGCGCCTGGGGCTTGTCGGTCCGGGCCATGGCCCCATCGGGGTCTGCGGGCTGAACCCGCATGCGGGCGAGAGCGGGCGCATCGGCCGCGAGGACGAGGAGGTGGTCGGCCCGGCAGTGCGCGAGGCCAAGGCTCTTGGCCTGAACGTCGAAGGCCCCATCCCGGCGGACACGCTCTTTCACTTCGCCGCGCGCGGGCGCTACGCCGCTGTGCTGGCCATGTACCACGACCAGGGCCTTGGCCCGCTCAAGCTCCTGCACTTTGGCGAGGCGGTGAACGTGACCCTTGGCCTGCCCATCATCCGCACCTCGCCGGACCACGGCACGGGCTACGACCTGGTGGGCACGGGCCGGGCCAGGCTCACGAGTTTTAACGCGGCGCTGGATATGGCGCGGCGGTTGGCGGGGTAGGCGGAATGGACCAGCTTTCCTGGAGCGGCACCCTGGAAATGGGCATCCCGGAGATCGACGCCCAGCATCGTCATCTCTTGGAGGTGGCCAACCGGGTCATCGTGGCCGTGCATACGAACCGCGTGGCCAAGGTCGTGGTCGAGATCGTGAAGGAGCTGCGGGAGTATACGGTCGAGCATTTCCTCGACGAGGAACGCTACATGGAGAAGGCGGGCTATGCCCGGCTCTCGGAGCACCACCTGGAGCACGAACGGCTGAAGAACCAGGTGCGGCAGTGGCAGCGCGACCTGTACACCAACCAGACCGTGTCCGCGGACGAGGTGCTGGCCTTCATGCGCAGCTGGCTGCTTGAGCACATCCTGCAGTCCGACATGGGCTTCAAGGCCTGGCTGGCGCAGCACCCCGACCTGGCCCCGAAACCGGCGAAGAAGCCCGCGTGACCCTCGGCCTGCCGATCATCCGCACCTCGCCGGACCACGGCACGGGCTA
>CAZXZF010000052.1:0-3511 GCA_964645095.1 uncultured Desulfocurvus sp.
GTTTTCGGCGATGCGCTCCTCCAGCCGGCGCGTCACCAGATCCTCGACCTTGTCCGCGGCCACGCCGGGCCAGGAGCAGGTCACCGCGGCCACGCGCATGGGGATGTCCGGGTCCTTGCGCTGGGGCATCCGGAAGTAGCTGACCGCGCCCCAGATGAAGATCGCCACGAGCAGCACCAGGGCGATCTGCCGGTTTTCGACGAAGAAGCGCGCGGTGTTGTGCTTCTCGAGCAGAAGCTTTTCGTCCTTGCCGTGCATGGCCGGTTCCTTGAAGGCCCGCTTTCAGCGCGGGGTGGGAGGGGTGCGGACTGTTTCGGCCTAGGGCACTATGGTGATGGCCGCGCCGTCGTGGACCAGGGTGGCCCCGTTGGTGATGACGCGCTCGCCGGGCTTGACCCCGCCGCGCACCAGCACGTTGCGGCCGGTGACATCGCCCAGTTCCACGCGCCGGGCCCTGGCCACGGTCTGCCCGCCCTCGTCCACGGCCACAAAGACCATGTAGCCGTTGGGGTCGCTTGGCGGACGCACCACGGACTGCAAAGGCACGCTGGCCAGGGCCAGGACGGCGTTCGGCGCCTGGGGCGCGGTGGCGTCAAGACCCTCCAGGCGCACCGTGGCGATCATGCCGTCTTTCAGCAGCCCGTCCGGGTTGGGGAGGGTCAGCTCGATGTCGAAGACGCGGCTCTTGGGGTCGGCCGAGGGCGACACCGCCGTGACCTTGCCCGCGAACTCGCGGCCGCTGAGGGCGTCGACCACCACGGACAGGGGCGCGCCGGGCTTGATGCGCGCCTGCATGGTGTCCGGCACGCCGAACACGGCCTTCACGGACGAGAGGTCCACCAGCACGAAGGCCTTGGTCCCGCTCCCGACAAGCGTCCCGTGCTCGACAAAGCGGCTGGCCACCATGCCGTCCAGGGGCGACTTGAGCTGGGAGTCGGAGAACTGGATGTTGGCCTGCTCCAGCTGGGCGCGCGCGCCGTCGAGCTTGGCCCGGGCCACGCCCAGGCGTTCCTGGGAGAGGTCGAACTCGCTCTTGGCCAGGTAGCCGCCAACCACCAGGGCCTGCGAGCGCTCAAAATTCTTTTGCGCCTGCACCAGCGAGGCCTTGGCCTCCTCCATGGCTGCGCGGGCCTGGTTGGCGCGGGCCGCGTGGTCCTCCGGGTCCAATCGGGCCAGCACCATGCCGCGGGTCACGCGGTCGCCTGCGCGCAGCTCGCGCTTGACGCCGTCCGGACCGGGCACGGCCACGATCTCGCGCACGTAGCCGCCGACCTTGAAGGCCAGCTCCACCTGCTCGCGCGGATTGATGTTGGCCGAATAGCGCAGGCCCGAGGCCTCGCCCGCGCCCTCCACCACAAGGACGCGCACAGGCACCGGGGCGCTCTTGGGCGGCCTGGTCTTGGAGAAGGTCGTGGCGGCCAGGACCAGGGCGGCGGTGAGGATGACCGCGCCCACGGCCAGCGTCTTCCTGTCCATGCGCAAGCTCAATTTCATGGCATTACTCCTTGAACGTCTTCATACGCTCAATGCCGGCCAGCGAGTACTCGAAGATGAAGTTCGCCAGCATTTCCACGCCCAGGTTTTCCAGGGCCATTTCCGGGCACATGCGGCGGATGACCTGGCGCATGTGGTCGAAGAGCAGGCAATAGCCCACCACGCCCGCAGAGCAGAGGTGCGCGGAGCGCTCGCCTGCGCCCGGCATCAGTTCGCGCACGATGCCCAGGAGAACCTGGTGCTGGGGCATGATGAAGCGCTCCATGATCTCGTCAAACTGGTCCGAGGGGTCGATGAATTCCGCAGTCAGCAGCATGCCGAGCTTCTCGTAGAGCGGGTCGCCGTCGCCGAGAAACTTGTAGAGCAGGGAGCGGACGTAGGCCTTGAGGCGGTCGCGCGCCGGGGCGCCGGGATCAAGGTCCATGTCAATGGGGAAGCGCAGATGGGCGGCCTGCATGTAGTCGGCCAGCACGGCCATGAACAGCTTCTCCTTGCTGCCGAAGTAGTAGTTCACGGCGGCCACGTTGGCCCCGGCCTTGGCGCAGATGTCGCGCACCCTGGCCTCCTTGACCCCACGCTCGGCAAACACCGCCCGCGCGCTCATAAGCAGCCTGTCCTTCGTTCCGGCATCCGCCTGGTCCTGCATGGCCCCTCCAAAACGCTGTTTGGTACGTTTGATGAAACAGCGTTTAATACCATGTTTGCCAGCTGTCAAGCACAAGGAACGAGGAGAGCGCGGGAATTTTGCACCCAGGGTGTCGGCTTGTCAGAGTGCTGGAGGGTGAGGTATGGGAGAGAAAATCAAACCGTGCGAGGATTCCATGCCCTACAAGGACTTGCAGGATTTTCTGAAGCATCTGGACAAGAACGGCGAGATCAAGCGCATCGACGCGGAGCTCGACCCCTACCTGGAGATCGCCGAGGTCACGGACCGCGTGAGCAAGAAGTTCGGCCCGGCCCTGCTCTTCCAGAAGGTCAAGGGCTCCAGGTTCCCGGTGCTGACCAACATGTACGGATCAAACAGGCGCATGAACATGGCCCTGGACAGCGAGAACCTGGACGCCCTGGGCGAGCGCATCCACGAGTACCTGGAGATCGAGCGGCCCGACGGCATCATCAAGAAGCTGCAGATGATCCCCAAGCTCACGAAGCTCACCAACATCTTCCCGGACCACGTGAAGCGCGGCTGCTGCCAGGATGTGGTTTTGACCGGCGACGACGTGGACCTGTCCATCCTGCCGGTCTTGACCACCTGGCCGGGCGACGCCGGGCCGTTCATCACCCTGCCCGTGGTCTACACCAAGAACCCCGAGACCGGCGTGCGCAACGCGGGCATGTACCGCATGCAGGTGTACGACAAGAACACCACGGGCATGCACTGGCACCGGCACAAGGGCGGGGCCTACCACTACCACCTGGCCGAGAAGCTCGGCAAACGCCTGGAAGTGGCCGTGGCCCTCGGCCCGGACCCGGCCGTGACCTACGCCGCCACCGCGCCCATCCCGGACGAGATCGACGAGATGCTCTTCGCCGGGTTCCTGCGCAACCAGCCGGTGGAGCTGGTCAAGTGCAAGACCGTGGACCTGGAGGTGCCCGCCACCAGCCAGTTCGTGCTGGAGGGCTATGTGGACCCCAAGGAGCGCCGCCGCGAGGGCCCCTTTGGCGACCACACGGGCTACTACTCGCTCGCCGACGACTACCCGGTGTTCCACGTCACGGCCCTGACCCACAGAAACGACGCCATCTATCCGGCCACCCTGGTCGGGCCGCCCCCAATGGAGGACTGCTTCATGGGCAAGGCCACGGAGCGCCTGTTCCTGCCCTTGATAAAAAAGCAGCTGCCCGAGGTGGTGGACATGAACCTGCCCCTTGAGGGCGTGTTCCACAACCTGTGCTTCGTCTCCATCGACAAGCGCTACCCCGGCCAGGCCCGCAAGGTCATGTACGCGCTGTGGGGCATGGGCCAGATGATGTTCACCAAGATCATCGTGGTGGTGGACAAGAACATCAACGTGCA
>CAZXZF010000052.1:3611-12032 GCA_964645095.1 uncultured Desulfocurvus sp.
GCCAGATGATGTTCACCAAGATCATCGTGGTGGTGGACAAGAACATCAACGTGCAGAACGTCTCCGAGGTGCTCTGGCGCATCGGCAACAACGTCGACCCCAGGCGCGACGTGGCCATCCTCGAAGGCCCGCTGGACGCGCTGGACCACGCCTCGCCGCTCGCCTTCTACGGCGGCAAAATGGGCATCGACGCCACCAAGAAAGGCCCGGAGGACGGACACCACCGGCCGTGGCCCGGCACCCTGCACATGGACGAGGGCGTCAAGGCCAAGGTCGATGCCCTGTGGGGGCAACTGGGCCTGTAGGATAGGACGAATATGCCTCCGGCGGCCAAAGGGCCTTAAGGCCCTCTGGACTCCCCATTTGGCCGCGATCTTTTGCAGCGGGGACCGCCGCAAAAGATCGCGGCGAACAAATGAGGGGGTCCGGGGGAAATCATTTCCCCCGGCGGGGTCAAGGGGCGGAGCCCCTGCCCCCCGGAGGGTGCACTTCTCACAGACGGAGCACCATGACCAAGCGCATTCTCCTCGCAGTGACCGGCGCCAGCGGCCCGCAGTACGCCCTGGCCCTGGCCAGGGCGCTGGGCGGCCGCGAGGACGTCGAGCTGCACCTGATTTTGTCCGAGGCGGCCAAGAAGGTCATGGCCCTGGAGGCCGACTTCGGCCCTGAGGACCTGCTCAAGCTGGCCCACGCCAGCTACGACGAGAAGAACATCGCCGCCGGCCCGGCCAGCGGCTCCTGGCAGCACGCGGGCATGATCGTGTGTCCCTGCTCCATGGCCTCGCTCGGGGCCATCGCCCACGGCCTGGGCACCAACCTCATCCACCGCGCGGCGGACGTGACCTTGAAGGAAGGGCGCAAGCTCATCCTCGTCACCCGCGAGACGCCGCTCAGCCTCATCCATATAAAGAACATGCTCGCCGCCAAGGAGGCCGGGGCGATTATCATGCCCGCCAGCCCCGGCTTCTACCACAAGCCCCAGACCATCGACGACCTGGTGAACCACCTGGCCGGGCGCGTCCTCGACCAACTCGGCGACCAGCTGGGCATCGACAACACCCTGTTCAAGCGCTGGGGCGAATAACCGCCCCCTCGAAAGATCAGAAAGGCCAGAAGGAGGGGAAACCATGCTGCTCACCTGGTTCGGACATTCCAATTTCATGCTCCAGGAAGACGGGCTGACCGTGCTCATCGATCCCTTTTTCGAGGGCAACGGCACAGCGCCCTGCGGCTGGCAGGCCCTGGGCAAGGTGGACGCGGTGCTCGTGACCCACGACCATGGCGACCACGTGGGCCAGGCAGCGGACATCTGCCAGGCCACGGGCGCGCGGCTTGTGTGCCTGTTCGACACCGTGCCGAAGATGAAGGGGTTGGGCGTGCCTGGGGAGCAGATCCTGGGCATGAACATCGGCGGAACAGTGCCCCTCCCGGGCGGGCTGCGCGTGAAGATGGTCCAGGCCGTGCATTCCTCGGCCACGGGCTCGCCCGCCGGATACATCCTGACCTTCCCCGGCGGGTACTGCGCCTACCATTCCGGCGACACGGCGCTGTTCTCGGACATGAAGCTCCTGCGCCGCTTCTTCGACATCGACCTGGCCATGCTGTCCATGGGCGGCTGGTTCACCATGGACGCCGTGGAGGCCGCCGTGGCCTGCTCGTTCCTGGGCTGCCGGAACGTGGCGCCCATGCACTGGGGCACCTTCCCTGTCCTGGCCCCGGACACCGACGCCTTTGCCGTGGCGCTCAAGGAGTACGCCCCGGACACGCGGATGGTGGCCCTCACGCCGGGAACTCCGGCGGAAGTGGCCTAGGGCCGCGCCCCCCCACATATCCAAGTCCTTGGCCGGGCAGTCCGCCCAAGTGCTGCGCACGTGTTGCGCGTCAAACCGACACGCTGATCAACGAAAACAAGGACTGGATGCTCGCCGCCTGGCGGCTCGGACAACCTCTGGCCGGCCTAGCCGCCCGGCTGGCTTGACTGCTCTGGCGCGGGCAGGGCCAGGGCCAGGGCGATGCGTCCGGCCAGGGCCGGACCCACGCCGCGCACCTGGGCCAGTTGCTCCGGCGTAGCCGCGCGCATGGCCGCCAGCGACCCGAAGGCGTCCCACAGCCGCCGGGCCAGGGCCGGGCCAAGGCCGGGAACATGCAGCAGCGCGCTGTCCAGCCGCGTCTTCCGGCCCGCCTTGCGGCTCTTGCTGATGACGAAGCGGTGGGCCACGTCGCGCACGCGCTGCAAAAAGAGCAGCGCCGGACTGCCGGCCTTAAGCGCCACCGGGTTCCTGCGGCCCGGCCGGAACACCCGGTCCGTGAGCTCCCCGGCGCGGCGGCTTTCGCCCTTGGCGATGGACGCGCACGCGAACTCCCCGGCCCCACCGGCCTCGGCAAGCGCCCGCAGCACGGCGGCCAGTTGGCCGCGCCCGCCGTCGATGAGCAGCAGGTCCGGCCAGGGCGGACCGGACTCCACGCGCCGAAGCGCCCACTGGGCCAGGGCCGCGTAGTCGTCGCCCGTGCCCTCCGAGCCGGGAAGGGCGTAGGCGCGGTAGTCGGACTTGACCTCGGCGCCGTCCTCGAACACCACCACCCCGGCGCGCACGTCGCTGCCCGCCAGATGCGAGATGTCCACGCACTCGATGCGCCGGGGCGCGCGCGGCAGGCCGAGTGCGCGCTCAAGCTGGCCCGGCACGTCCTGAACCGAGTCGCTGCGGTGGGCGGTGAGGGCCAGGTTGGCGGCCATGTCCAGCAGCCGGCGCTCGTCCGGACCGCGCGGCAGGGCCAGGCGCACCGGCCCGCCCCGGCGCTCGGCGAGCACCTCGGCCAGTTCACCGGCCAGCTCCTGTCCGGAGAGGTCGTGGGAGAGCACGATGCGTCCGGGGATGTAGCGCCCAGGCCCGTAGAACTGCGGCAAAAATGTCTCCAGCGCCTCGGCTATGTCGGCAGTGCCAAGGCCGCGCCAGTGGTAGGTCTTCTGCTCCAGGAGCTGCCCGGCGCGCACGAACAGAACGCCCAGCCCCAGGCCGTCGCCAGCGGTGACAACCGCAAGCACGTCGCGGTCCAGGGCATCGCGCAGCACCGAAGCCTGGCCTTCCAGGGTCTTCTCGATGGCCGCGATCTGGTCGCGCAGCAGGGCGGCCTCCTCATAGCGCTGGTCCTCTGAAGCCTCGCGCATGCGTCGGCCAAGCTCGCGCACGAGCGAGCGCGACCTCCCGGCCAGGAACTGCTCCACCTGAAGAACCATTTCCTGGTAGCTGGCGCGGTCAACGGGCAGGCAGCAGGGGCCGAGGCACTGGCCGATCTGATGGTACAGGCAGGGCCGCACGCGGTTCTTGAACATGCGCTCCGAGCACTTGCGCAAGGGGAAGATGCTGCCCACGAGCTTGAGCGTGGCCCGCGCCGCCGAGGCCGAGGAAAATGGCCCGAAATAGGCCGAGCCGTCGCGCAACACCTGGCGGGTCATGGTCAGGCGCGGAAAGTCCGCGCGCTTGTCCAGCCGGAAGAGCAGCGAGCGTTTGTCGTCACGCAGGACGATGTTGTAGCGCGGCCGGTGCTTCTTGATGAGGCTCTCTTCCAGGAGCAGAGACTCCTTCTCGGTGGAGACAAGCAGGATGTCTATATGCTGGACCTTGCCCAGGAGCGCGAGGGTTTTGGGCGCGTGGTCCGCACTGGCGCGAAAATAGGAGGACAGGCGCTTGCGCAGGCTCTTGGCCTTGCCCACATAGAGGATGCGCCCGGAAGCGTCCTTCATGAGGTAGACGCCTGGGGTGTCGGGGTAGTCGGCAGGAGCAAAGGGCATCATGGGCAACTCCAGTGGTGGGTCAGCCGACATAATTGGGCAAGGCCAGAAGAATCCATATAACCGAGAGGGGTTCCAGGGGAAAGGATAAAAACCTGAACGGTAAAAATATTTTTACTAATTTCAAGAAACAGCCCTTTGTGACCTTGAGTATTCTCAAAAGAGAGGCTAGAAAACAACTCGTACGTGGCTCAGGCTCGTGTTGGAACTCTTTTAGCAAAGGAAGGATTAAGGATGAACAAAAAATTTGCACTGCTCCTGGTGCTGATGGCCGCCCTCGTCATGGGCTCCGTCGCCAGCGCCTCAGCAGCCGAGATCAAAGCCAACGGTTCTTGGCAGATTGAAGCCGACCTGAACGTCAACAATGACTTCCAGAAAAAGGGCGCTGCCAGCGAAGACAAGACCTTCAACATCGCCCAGCGCGTGCGCCAGAGCTTCCAGTTCATCGCCAACGAGAACCTGAAGGGCGTCCTCGAACTCCAGCTTGGCTCCGCCAACTGGGGCAATGGCGCCCTGGGCGTCGGCGCCGGTCGTTCCGGCAACCTGACCGGCACTGGCTCCCTTGCTGCTGGCAACGGAAACTTCATGCTGCGCAAGGGCTATGTTGACTTCAAGTGGCCCGGCACCAAGATCAACTTCCTCGTCGGCTTCCAGAGCCTGTCCCTGCCCTCCGCCGTCGGCGGCGGCAGCCCGGTTCTTGACGACCACTTCGCCGCTGCTGCGGCCGTTGTGCCCGTCACCGACGGCCTGTCCCTGGTCGGCGGCTTCGGTCGCCTGTATGACCAGAACAGCGCCTACGCCACCACCAACGGCGCCAACAGCGGCTCCGGCACCACCGGCGATGTGGCCTTCCTGATCGCCAACATCGACATGATCAAGGGCGTGTCCCTGCAGCCCTGGGCTGCCTACGCCAACATCGGCAGCAAAGTCGGCGCCCCGAGCCTGGCTGGCCTGCAGGGTTCCAACTCCACCACCAACGAAGGCGTGCGCGCCTACTGGGGCGGCGCTGCCCTGACCATGACCGCCTTTGATCCCTTCAAGATCATGGCGGACTTCAACTACGGCAAGGCCACCTGGAACAACAGCGGCGCAACCAAGGACAAGGGCGGCCGCTCCGGCTTCCTGTTCGACCTGGCTGTTGACTACACCGGCCTGTCCATGATGACCCCCTCCGTGTTCTTCGCGTACTCCAGCGGCGAAAACGGCAACAGCACCACCGGCGGCGGCGGCTCCGAGCGCATGCCGGTCGTTGGCAACCCGCAGAACTACGCCCTGGGCTCCTTCTTCCTGCAGGGCGGCGACAGCATCAACATGTCCTACAACGCCCCCTCCAACACCATGGGCTACTGGGCCCTGGGCGTCTCCCTGAAGGACATCAAGCTCATCGACAAGCTGAGCCACGACGTGCACCTGATCTACTTCAAGGGCACCAACGATGTGGACTACCTGAAGGAAAACATCGCCGGCGTGCAGAGCACCAAGGCTGTTTACGGCAGTTTCCTGACCACCAAGGACTCCTTGTGGGAACTTGACGTGAACACCAAGTACCAGGTCTACGACGAACTCGCCCTTCGCCTTGAGCTCGGGTACATCAACCCCAGCTTCAACAAGGACGCCTGGGGCGGCGTGAATTCCGACTACAGCACCTATGGCAGCAAGGACGCCTACAAGGCCAGCCTGGCGGTCAACTACAGCTTCTAGTTTCTTTCACGAGCCTGACCACAGGGCCGGCGCGCAAGCGTCGGCCCTTTTCTTTTGCCAAGAACGTAGCCCCAGCGCACCCAAATACAAAAAACCGTACGGTAAAAATATTTTTACTTTTGGTGCTGTTTTCTCTTGATTCTGTCATTTCCTTTTGATAGAGGTCTAGTCAAGAATGGCTGAGGGTGGTTTCTCACAACCGCAAAAGAGGGAAGGAAACATGAAAAAGATTTACGCGATCGCCTTGCTCGGACTGATGGTCCTTGGCATGGCGGCGACCGCTTCCGCGGCCGACATCAAAGCATCCGGCAAATGGCAGATTGACACAACCCTGCAGAACGCCGACTTCCTGAAAGACGGCGCCGCCAGCGAAGACAAGCAGTTCAACATTGAACAGCGCGTCCGCACCGCCTTCCAGTTCATCGCCAACGAGAACCTGAAGGGCGTCCTCGACCTGCAGATCGGCAGCGCGAACTGGGGCACTGGCGCCATGGGCATCGGCGCTGGCCGTTCCGGCAACTTGACCGGCACCGGCTCCCTTGCTGCTGGCAACGGCAACGTCATGCTGCGCAAGGGCTATGTTGACTTCAAGTGGCCCGGCACCAAGGTCAACTTCCTTGTCGGCTACCAGACCGTGTCCCTGCCCGCAGCCTTTGGCGGCGGCAGCGCGATCATTGACGACCAGGTTGCCGCAGCCGTCATGGTTGCTCCCCTGACCGACAACATCCAGCTGCTGGCCGGCTATGCCCGCCCGTACGACTCCAACAGCGCCTACGCCACCACCGCTGGCAGCCTGTCCGGCGACGGCACCGCGGCTGACGTCGTCTTCGCCGCCCTGCCCATCGACTTCAAGGGCTTCAACATCACCCCGTTCGCCATGTACGCCAACATCGGCTCCCAGGCTGCTGGCAGCACCACCGGCGGCACCGCGCTGCCCGGCCTCGCTTCCGGCAACAGCACCGCTGGTCAAGGCGCTCGCGCCTACTGGGGCGGCGTTGCCGCCACTGTCACCGCTCTGGACAACTTCAAGTTCATGGCCGACTTGAACTTCGGCAAAGCCACCTACAACCAGAGAACTGGTTCGGGTGGAACCGGTGGCCGTCAGGGCTGGATGGCTGACATCGCCGTTGACTACACTGGCCTCAAGATGATGACCCCGTCCGCCTTCTTCGTGTACTCCTCTGGTGAGAAGGGCAACTCCACCGACGGCGCCACCGATGGCTCCAACCGCATGCCCAGCCTTGGCAACCCGCAGAACTGGGCCGTTGGCTCCTTCTTCTTCGGCGACCGCAACTTCATCAACCCCGTTCCTGCCAGCGCTGGCTACGTGCAGCGCGTGATGGGCTTCTGGACCGCTGGCGTGTCCTTGAAGGACATCAAGCTCATCGACAAGATGTCCCACACCGCTCACCTGCTGTATGTCCGCGGCACCAACGACACCAAGTCCATCAAGGAAGCCGGCGGCACCAACATCAACACCGCAGGCCAGATGAACTACGGCGGCTACCTGACCACCAAGGACTCCTTGTGGGAAGTGGACTTCAACACCCGCTACATGATCTACGACGAACTGGCTGTTAACCTGGACTTCGGTTACATCAACGCCAGCTTCGACAAGGACACCTGGGGCCAGTCCAGCAAGACCAATGCTGCTGACTACCAGAACTTCGCTAAGTCTGACGCCTACAGCGCCCGTCTTGGCGTGGCTTACAGCTTCTAGACCAAGCGCATAACCACCTGATGCCTTCAAGCGGCCGGAGCGAAAGCTCCGGCCGCTCTCTTTTTCAAAGTCAAATTTTTTGTACAATATCCCGTTTTCCCCCTTGATTTTCCTTGCCAAGTCGCATAGCAAGTATTCACTTACATCGTTTCCAAGAAATGATAAAAAATGGCCTCAAGGGGTAAGCCGCATGAAAAAGCTTGGTGTTCTCGGACTGGTCGCTTTCCTGCTCATCGCTACGGCAAGTGTATCCTTTGGCCTGGAAGTGAAGGCCAAGGGCTACTGGTGGATCGAGGCCCAGCTGAAGCAAGGCTGGGACTTCCTTGGCAAGGGTGCTGGCACAGCTGAGGACAAGACGTTCAACATCGAACAGAAGCTGCGCACGCAGTTCCACTTCATCGCCAGCGAGAACCTGCGCGCGGTCCTGGATACCCAGATCGGCTCCGCCAACTGGGGCAACGGTTTATACGGCGTCGGCGCTGGCCGCTCCGGCAACCTGACCGGCACTGGCTCCCTTGCTGCTGGCAACGGCAACGTCATGCTCCGCCAGGGCTACATTGAATACCGCTGGCCGAACACGGTCACGAATATCAAGCTGGGCTTCCAGACCTTGACCCTGCCTGCAGCCTTTGGCGGCGGCAGCGCCATCTTCGACGATCAGGTGGCGGCCGCTGTGGTCAGCGCCCCCATCACGGACAATATCTCCATCCTGGCCGGCTATGCCCGCCCGTATGACTCCAACAGCGCCTACGCCACCACGGCTGGCAACCTGTCCGGCTCCGGCACCTCCGCTGATGTGGTTTTCGCCGCTGTGCCCCTCAGCTTCAAGGGCTACAACGTAACCCCGTTTGCCGCCTACGCGAATGTCGGCTCGACCTCCGTCAACGGCAACGGCGCCGCTGCCACTGCGGGCTTCGCTGGCCCGAACAGCTCTGCCGGTGAAGGCGTGCGCGCCTACTGGGGCGGCCTCGCCGCGACAGTGACGGCCCTGGACAACTTCAAGATCATGGCGGACTTCAACTACGGCAAGGCCACCTACAATAACGTCACCACCGGTGGCAACGGCGGCCGTCAGGGCTTCCTGTTCGATGTCGCCCTGGACTACACGGGCCTGTCCATGATGACCCCTGAGATCTTTTTCACCTACTCCTCTGGTGAGAACGGCAACAGCTCCAAGGGCGGCGGCTCCGAGCGCATGCCCATGCTCGGC
>CAZXZF010000052.1:12042-13558 GCA_964645095.1 uncultured Desulfocurvus sp.
TGGCCGAGGGGAGCGAGGTCTCCTTCTTCGCCCTGCTCACCGATCCGGCGGGCACCGCCCGCACCGACTGGATCAGCTCGCCGTACGACTACTACGGCAAGGCCACGTACAACAATCCCGGCGCGCAGAACGGCAAAGGCGGCCGCCAGGGCTTCCTGTTCGATGTGGCCGTGGACTACACCGGCCTGTCCATGATGACCCCCGAGCTCTTCTTCGCCTACTCTTCTGGAGAAAGCGGCAACAGCACCGATGGCGGCACCTCTGACCGCATGCCTGTGCTCGGCACGCCCCAGAACTGGACCATCGGCTCCTTCTTCTTCGGGGAGCGCCTGGAACTGGGCGGCTCCATAAACAACACCGCCGGCTACACGAGCAACACCCTGGGCTACTGGGCTGCGGGCATCTCCCTGAAGGACATCAAGCTCATCGACAAGCTCTCGCACGACTTCAACCTGCTTTATGCCAGGGGCACCAACGACAAAAACTACCTGTACGAGTCTGGCGGCCCCAAAAATGCCAACTACGCGGGCTTCCTGACCACCAAGGACTCCCTGTGGGAAGTGGACTTCAACTCCCGTTACAAGATCTACGACGAGTTGACGCTCCTGGTGTACACCGGCTACATCCACGCCAGCTTCGACAAGGATGTCTGGGGCGACTCCAGCGTCACCAACGCTGCAGACATCAAGAACTTCAGCAGCAGCAACGCCTACAAGCTCGGCGTTGGCCTGAACTACTTCTTCTAGGCCACACCTTCTCGCACGACGACCGCCAGGGGCCGGAGCGAAAGCTCCGGCCCCTTCTTCGTCCCTGGTTCGACCTCGACTTTTCGGGCCTGCTGGGATAGATTTAACACCCCAAACGGTCAAACACAGCAACACTCCACGCCTTCGAGGTCCCACATGCCCTGTCGCCTTGCCCGTGTTCCCGCCGAAATGGACGTGCCAAGCATCCTGGCCTGGCTCAAGGAGCGCAAGGACCCTGGCCTGGACGTCACCGGCACCGTGCGCGCCATCCTGGATGATGTGCGCAAGCACGGCGACCAGGCCCTGCGCCGCTACACCCGCCGCTTCGACGCGCCGGACCTGCCCGCGCGCATGGGCGTGCCTGTCCGGGCCATCCGCTCCGCTCTTAAGCAGGTGCCCGCCAAGGACCTGGACATCCTGCGCGAGGCCATCGCCAACGTGCGCGACTTCCACGCCCGCCAAGCCGAGCAGTCCTGGTTCACCACCGCCCCGGACGGCAGCGTGCTCGGCCAGATGGTGCGTCCCGTGGACCGCGTGGGCCTGTACGTGCCCGGCGGCCAGGGCGGCGAAACACCGCTCATTTCCAGCCTGATCATGAACGCCGTGCCCGCGCAGGTGGCCGGGGTCACGGACATCGCCGTGGTCTCGCCCCCGCGCAAGGACTCGAGCCTGAACCCGTACATCCTGGCCACGGCCGCCCTGCTGGGCCTAAGCGAGATCCACCGCGCGGGCAGCGCCTGGGCCATCGCGGCCCTGGCCTATGGCACCAA
>CAZXZF010000053.1:0-7608 GCA_964645095.1 uncultured Desulfocurvus sp.
CATGAGGCGCGCATCCTGGCCCAGAACGAGGCCATCACCGCCGCAGCCAAGGAGGCCGAGGCCGTGCTGCGCTCCCTGCTGGGCTGCTCCGAGCGCCTGGCCGGGCACATCCGGGGCGCGGAGGACGGCGCGGCCCTGCAACGCGAGCGCGCCGGAGACGCCGCCCAGGTCATGGGCGACATGAGCGAGTCCATCATGGGCGCGGCCGAGAGCGCCAGCGCCGCAGCCGAGGGCGCGGAACACGCCGGAAACGAGGCGCGCCAAGGGCAAAACGTGGTGCGCCAGGTGGTGCAGTCCGTGGAGGAGGTGCGCCAGCAGACCTTGTCGCTCAAGGAAAACATGGGCGAGCTGGGCCGCCAGGCCGAGTCCATCGGCCAGGTCATGAACGTCATCAGCGACATCGCCGACCAGACCAACCTGCTGGCCCTGAATGCGGCCATTGAAGCGGCGCGCGCTGGCGACGCAGGACGAGGATTCGCCGTTGTCGCCGATGAAGTCCGCAAGCTCGCGGAAAAAACCATGACCGCCACCCGCGAGGTGGGCGAGGCCATCGGCACCATCCAGCGCGGCACCAGGGCCAACGTTGCGCAGGTGGAGGAAGCCGCCCACAAGATCGAGCTGACCACGGGCCTGGCCGGAGGGTCCGGCGAAGCGCTGCTGCGCATCGTGGGCATGGTCCAGGAAACCACCCAGCGCGTGCGCGGCATCGCCAAGGCCGTGGAACTGCAATCCACCGCCTCGGGCCGGGTGGACGCGTCTGTGGAGGAGATCAACGACATCGCCCTGCGCACCGCCGCAGGCATGGACGTGGCCACCCGCGACGTGGAGGAGCTGCGCGAACTGGCCGAGCGGCTGCGCGGCATCGTGGACGGCATGGTGGGCCAGGAGGACTGAACCAGAGTTCTGGACAGCCAGGGGTTCCACCCCTGGACCCCGCCAAAGGGCCTGAGGGGCCCTCTGGACTCCCCAGTACGCCGAAAGGGCTGGCCCAGGAAGAACCTGAGCCAGCCCTTTCGGCTTTTGTGGGTCATGGGGGGATCAGCCCTTCCGGCGGACTCTTGGCTCAATCCTCCCAGGCCCGCCACTGGGTCGGGACCGGGCCTAGCTCCTGGCGTAAACCTCGTCCAGGATGGCCTTGCCGCCAGCGGCCAGCACCTGGTCCGCGAGCTTGGCGCCCAGTTCCCAGGCCGCGTTGGCCGAACCGCTCAGGCTCAGGCGGATGGGGTTCTCGCCATTGACCCCGGCCACGAAGCCCGTGAGGCTCAGACTGTCGCCCTCAAGCACGCTCCAGGCCGCGATGGGCACCTGGCAGCCGCCGTCCAGGCCGGTCAGGAAGGCGCGCTCGGAAGCCACCTGGGCCGCGGTCTCGGGGTGGTTCAGGAAGGCCAGAAGCGCGGCCATGTCCGGGCGGTCCCGGCGGTACTCGATGCCCAGCGCGCCCTGGGCCACGGCGGGCAGAAAGCGCGGCGGGCCAAGGATCTCGTGCTTGGGCGCGGTGAGGCCCAGGCGGTTCAAGCCTGCGGTGGCCACCACGATGGCGTCGAACTGGCCTTCGAGCAGCTTGCGCACGCGGGTGTCCAGGTTGCCGCGCAGGGACTCGATATTGAGGTCGGGCCTGAGCGTCAGCAGCTGGGCTTGCCTGCGCAGGCTGCTGGTGCCGACCCTGGCGCCCCTGGGCAGGGCGTCCAGGCCGTCGTACTTGACGGACAAGAGCGAGTCCGTGGGGGCCTCGCGCACGGGGTTGACGCCCACGATGAGCTCGGCGGGCAGCTCGGTGGGCACGTCCTTCATGCTGTGCACGGCGAGATCGGCGCGGCCGTCCAGCAGCGCCTCCTCGATCTCCTTCACGAACAGACCCTTGCCGCCCACCTTGGCCAGGGGCACGTCCAGGATCTTGTCGCCGGTGGTCTTGATTTTGAGCAGCTCGACAGTGAGTCCGGGGTACTGCGCGCGCAAAAGGGACGAGATGTGCTCGGCCTGCCAGAGGGCCAGCATGCTGCCGCGCGTGGCGATGGTGACGTGTTTCATCCGCTCGACCGCCGGATCAGCCGCAGGTGGAGCAGGAGCCGCCGGAGCAGCCTGCGCAGCCGCCACGGGACGCGGGCGCGGACGCGGTGGCAGCCGGAGCTTCGTCAGCGCCGCCTGCGCCGCCGGTCTTGGCCCGGCAGCAGCTCATGAGCTTCTGGGTCCTGGTGGAGCCGCAGGAGGGGCACACCGCCACCTCGTCCTGGCCGAAGACCAGTTCCTCGAACTGGTTCTTGCACCGCTTGCAGACATATTCGAATATGGGCATGGCGTGTCCTCGCTGTGTTTGGCCCCCTTGCGGGGCCGCATGGACATAGCCCAAAACCATACTGCTGGCAACGCGCGATTGGCCCCTGGCCCAGCCTGCGCAAACAGCCTGCCCCCCGCACGCAGCGCATAGGAATTTTGCAGCCGCCGTATTCCCCTCATCTATAAGAGGATTTAGTTGTACTACGCACTTTCTTGTGCTAGTAGCCGCGCGAGTGAACACTCCCCTGTCGGGAAAATCCAAATAATCTTCGGAGGTCGCACAATGCGCTGGGCTGATATTGGACTCGGAAAGAAAATGGCTGTGGCTGTGGCCCCGGTGCTGGTGTTTTTCGCCCTTGTGGCCCTTTGGGCCTTCTTGAGCATGACCGACATCACAAAGGATATCAAAGAGGTCTTTGCCACCCGCGCCCTGCAATCGAGCCTGCGCCAAGGGGAAATCGACCACCTCAAATGGGCTCAGGCTGTCAGCATGTACGTCCACAGCGAGAAGGACGCGACCCTCTCCGCCCAGGTCGACCCGCACAAGTGCAACTTCGGCAAATGGTATTATGGCGAAGAGCGGGCCAAGACAGAGGCAGCGTTCCCGGAACTCAAGGATCCGCTGGCCAAGATCGAGGCCGCGCACACGAAACTGCACCAGTCCGCCGAGGAGATCGTCACGCGGAGGTCCGCCGGGCAGAACGCCGAGGCGGCGAACATCTTCACCACCGAAAGCCTCGCCCAGCTCAAGGTCGTGCAGGATCTGCTGCTCGACATGCGCAAGATACTGGTGGCGAAGGTGGAGGCCCAGGGGGCCGAGCTGATGGCCCAGGTCAACACGACGCGCACCGTCATCCCCCTGGCCGCCCTGCTGGCCATCCTCATCGGCACGACATTGAGCGTCCTGGTCATCCGCGCAATCACGAA
The DNA here is from genome assembly GCA_964645095.1 of uncultured Desulfocurvus sp. Lineage (GTDB taxonomy): Bacteria > Desulfobacterota > Desulfovibrionia > Desulfovibrionales > Desulfovibrionaceae > Humidesulfovibrio. The sequence continues at coordinate 3,202 of CAZXZF010000053.1, forward strand.
ACCGCTGAAGGCCACCGTGGACTATGCCCACGCGGTGCGGGCCGGCCGCCTGGACGCCGCCCTGACCGTGGACCAGAAGGACGAGGTGGGGGTCCTGGCCGGAGCCATCCAGGAGATGGTCGACAACATGCAGGTTCAGATGGCTTTCTCCCGGGGCGTCATGCAGGGCGTGGCCGCCCCCTTCTCGGTCTTCTCGCCCCAGGACACGACGCTCTTCACGAATCAGGCCATGCTTGACCTCATGGAGATTCCCGGAAAGCCCGAGGACTACCTCGGCCAGCAATCCGGGGAGTACATCTTCGGCGTGAAAGGCAAGGAGACCCTGTCCACCCGCGCCCTGCGCGAGAGGAAGCTCCTGTTCGCCGATCCCACGGTGCAGACCAGAACCGGGAAGCAAAGGCACGCGCATGTGTCTTCCGCCCCGTTCTTCAACGCCAAGGGGGAGCTTCTGGGCACGGTGTCCATCTGGCTCAACCAGACAGAGGCCATAGAGGCCAGGCAGACCGCCGAGCGCAAGACCGAGGGCATGTCGGCGGCGGCCAACAGGCTTGAAGATGTCGTCGAGATCGTCACCTCGGCCTCGGAGGAACTCTCCGCCCAGGTCGAGCAGTCGAGCAAGGGCGCGGAGGGCCAGTCCCAGCGCGTGGCCGAGACCGCCACGGCCATGGAGCAGATGACCGCCACGGTGATCGAGGTCGCGGGAAGCGCCAGCAAGGCCGCCGAGACCACGGAATCCGCCAGGCGCAAGGCCACGGACGGCGCCAGCGTTGTCGGCGAGGTCGTCAAGAGCATCGGCCAGGTGCAGGCCCAGGCCATGATCATGAAGGGGGACATGGGGATTCTTGGTCAGCAGGCCGAGGGCATCGGGGCGATCATGAACGTCATTTCCGACATCGCCGACCAGACCAACCTGCTGGCGCTCAACGCCGCCATCGAGGCCGCGCGCGCCGGCGACGCCGGACGCGGCTTCGCTGTTGTCGCTGATGAAGTCCGCAAACTGGCGGAGAAAACCATGATCGCCACGCGTGAAGTCGGCGCGGCCATCTCCGGCATCCAGACGGGCACGGCGCAGAACATCGAGCACGTGGACCAGGCGGTGCGAGCCATCGAGCAGGCCACGACCCTGGCGAACACCTCGGGCGAGGCCCTGCGCGAGATCGTCCAGCTTGTGGACCAGGCGTCCGACCAGGTGCGCTCCATCGCCACGGCGAGCGAGCAGCAGTCTGCGGCCAGCGAGGAGATCAGCCGGTCCATCGAGGAGGTCAACACCATCTCCACCGAGACCGCCCAGGCCATGCACCAGGCAGCCCAGGCCGTGGGCGAACTGGCCAACCAGTCCCATACGCTCAAGAAGTTGATCGAGGAGATGCAGCGCGCCGACTAGGTTCGCGCAGGCCAAAACAAACGGGGCGGCCGGGAGTGATGCTCCTGGCCGCCCCGTGTTTTTGCGGGGGGATGGGTTTGAGGGGCTAGCCCTTCTTGGCCTTGGGCTTCGCCGGGGCCTTCCCCTTGGCAACGGCCTTCACCGGGGCCTTGGCTTCAGCCTTGGCCTCGGGTTTGGCTTCAACCTTAGCGGGCTTCAGGGCGGCCTTGGCGCTCATGCGCACCAGGGGCCAGACCTCGTCCACGCGCTCCACGAACTTGATGGCAATGCGCGCGCGCAGGTCATCGGGGATGTCCTGCAGGTCCTTCTTGTTCTGGCTGGGGATGAGCACGCGCTTCATGCCCTGGGCCACGGCGGCCAGGATCTTCTCCTTGATGCCGCCCACCGGCAGCACGCGGCCGCGCAGGGAGATCTCGCCGGTCATGCAGGTCTCGGCGTTCACCGGGATGCCCGTGAGCGAGGAGATGAGCGCCGTGACCAGGGTCACGCCGGCCGAGGGGCCGTCCTTGGGCGTTGCGCCCGCAGGCACATGGATGTGGATGTCGCGCTTCTCGTGGAAGTCCGCCGGGATGCCGTACTGCTCGGCCTTGGCCCGGCACAGCGACACCGCCGCCTGGGCCGACTCCTTCATGACATCACCGAGCTTGCCCGTGAGCAGAAGCTTGCCCGTGCCGGGCATGGTCGAGACCTCCACGTGCAGCATCTCGCCGCCGTAGGGGGTCCAGGCCAGGCCCGTGGCCACGCCAGGGGGCAGCACCAGCTCCTTCTCGTCTTCCAGGAAGCGCGGCGTGCCCAGGTACTTGTGCAGGTTCTTTTCGTTCACGGCAAAGGGGCCCTTCTCGCCCTCGGCCTTCTTGCGCGCCAGCTTGCGGCAGATGGAGCCGATCTCGCGCTCCAGGTTGCGCAGGCCCGCCTCGCGGGTGTACTCGCGCACGATCTGCGCCAGCACCTCGTCCGAGAGCTTGACCTCGGCTTCCTTCAGGCCGTTGTCCTTGGCCTGGCGCGGCATGACGAAGCGCCGGGCGATCTTGACCTTCTCCTGCTCGGTGTAGCCGGGAATGCGGATGACCTCCATGCGGTCCAGCAGCGGGCTGGGGATGGTATCCAGGCTGTTGGCCGTGCAGATGAACATCACTGCGGACAGGTCAAAGGGCACGTTCAGGTAGTGGTCGGTGAAGCTGAAGTTCTGCTCCGGGTCCAGCACCTCGAGCAGCGCCGAGGACGGATCGCCCCGGAAGTCGTTGCCGAGCTTGTCCACCTCGTCCAGCATGATCACCGGGTTCCTGGTGGCGCAGCCCTTGAGGCCCTGGATGATGCGGCCGGGCATGGCCCCGATGTACGTGCGCCGGTGGCCGCGTATCTCGGCCTCGTCGCGCATGCCGCCAAGCGACAGGCGGTGGAACTTGCGCCCCAGGCTGCGCGCGATGCTCCGGCCCAGGCTGGTCTTGCCCACGCCCGGAGGCCCCACGAAACACAGGATCGGCCCCTTCATCTTGGGGTTCAGCTGGCGCACGGAGAGATACTCCAGGATGCGCTCCTTGACCTTCTCCAGGTCGAAATGGTCGTCGTCCAGAATGGTCTTGGCGGCCTTGATGTCCAGCCTGTCCTTGGACTGCTTCTTCCAGGGCAGCTCGGTCATCCAGTCGAGGTAGGTGCGGATCACCGTGGCCTCGGAGGAATCCGGGTGCATGGACTCCAGGCGGCCCACCTGCTTCAGGGCCTCCTTCTTGACGTCCTTGGGCATGCCGGCCTTCTCGATGGCCTTTTTCAGGCCCTCGATCTCCTCGTCCTCGCCGCCCTCGTCGCCCAACTCGCGCTTGATGGCCTTCATCTGCTCGCGCAGGAAGAAGTCGCGCTGGGCCTTGTCCATGCCCTCTCTCGCCATGGACTGGATCTTGTTCTGCATGGAGGCCACCTCGGCCTCCTTCACCAGCTGGTCATTGACCATGCGCAGGCGTTCCACCGGCTCCTCGCACTCCAGGATGGCCTGGGCGTCGGCCACCTTCATGCGCAGGTTGCTGGCGATGAGGTCGGCCAGGCGGCCAGGCTCGGCCACGGAGTTGAGCACGCCCATGATGTCCGCAGGCGAGATGCCGCGCAGGCTCAAGATCTTCTCCGAGAGCTCCCGCGAGGAGCGGATGAGCGCTTCCTGCTCAGCCGTCAGATCCTTGCCCTCGACCTCGGACAGGGCCTCAACCTCGGCCAAATGGAAGGGGTCGTCGGTGACGAAGCGCTTCACGCGGGCGCGGGAAAGCCCCTGCACCAGCACCTTGAGCCGCCCGTCGGGCATTTTCAGCATGCGCATGATCATGCCCACGGTGCCGACCTGGTACATGTCCCCGGCCTTGGGGTCGTCGATGGTCTCGTCCTTTTGCGAAAGGATGAGGATGTAGCGGTCGCCGGACAGGGCCGCGTCCACGGCCTTGACGGATTTCTCGCGGCCCACGAAGAGCGGCAGGATCATGTAGTTGAAGACCACGATGTCGCGCACGGGCAGCACGGGCATGACAGCCGGAATGTCCGGACGCGGGGTCTTGTCGTCGCTGGGGCCGCCCACAAGGGGAATGCCGCCCTCGTTTAAGTCGCCCGCCATGAATCTGGCGTGGGGATCGTTTTTGTCGTGCATATACCTTTCCTGGGCCGCCTGGGCCAGACGCTGGGCAGCTGTGGGCGCACCGGAGCGACGGCGCATGCGGGCCGGTTTGGTCGGACTTTTCTTGCGTTTCAAGGTGACTGGCTCCTGAACGATGGCGTTGGCCCGACCAAGGACACGGGCTGTCCCGTTGGGCCGAACCGTACTATTGTAATTCGTTTTTGCCCCGTGGCAAGGGTGAAGGCGGGAAAAACGGGGAATTCTGGCGGGATTCAGTAGCGGACGGTAAAGCCGTCGAAGCGCTCGGGGATGTCGATGTAGCCGGCGTCCACGAGGTCCACGCGAGCCGAGGGCGGGCCGGCCTGCAGTTCCTGGCGGAAGCGCTCCAGCGCCGCCCTGCCCTGCTCCGTGTCGCCCCCTTCCGAATCAT
>CAZXZF010000053.1:7708-13454 GCA_964645095.1 uncultured Desulfocurvus sp.
GCCGCAGCCGCCTGCGCCGTGCAGCAAGGCCAGGGAACCTGCGCGGTCAAGCCGACTCCAGGTCATGCACCTGCAAATAGACCAGGGTCTGGTTGAGCAGCTGGTACGCAATTTCGCCAAAGGTCATTGGCCCGGTGAACGGGGCCGTCTTCTTGCCCTCCAGCTCCGAATACAGATAATTCAGGATGCAGTTGCAGGAGAAGACCACGCGGTCGGCCTCCAGGCTGCTTTCCTTCCTGAGAAGCTGCTCAAAGCCCTGGATATAGTCGCCCACCGGCTTGGCGTGCTTGTAGCGCACGCCGCTGAACACAGGCGCGTAGAACTGCACGGTTCCGTCGGCTTCGTTGATGGCCTGGAAGCTGATGTTGACCTGCGCGCCGGAGTAATCGGCCACCAGGGGCAGGCGGGTGTCGAGCTTTTTGTCCAGAAGATATGCGGCGAGGTTCATCTTTTCGCCGTTGACCAGGACGCTCTTGACCACAAAGCCGTCGGCCGGGAAGACGAGCGTATCCCCATCCCCCTGCTCAAAGAGGTTCACGATGCCGATTTCGGCGACCTTGTTCGCCGGCAGTTCGGCCTGCAGAACCAGAGCGCCCTCTTCGAAGGCTTCCCCGGTCTGGCCGTTGAACACCTTCGGGGTTTTCTTGCCCAGGTCGTCCAGGTGGACACCCGCGATCCAGCCGATGAGCGGGCGGACTCCGAACTCTCTAAAGCTTGGCGCCTTCAAGGCGAAGAACAGGTGCGTCATGTTGGAGGCCGGAATGATGATGAAGCTGAAGCCGTGCTTCGGGCCTTCAGCATACACGCGGGAAAGGGTGCCCTGGTCGTAGAAGGCGATCTTCGCTCCCGTGACGACCCCTGTCAGGTCCGTGACAAAGACCATGTCCCGTGTGGACATGCCGCCGTGCTCGCCGGTGATGAAATAGGGGATGGTGCCCCCGATCCAGTCGCCCTGCGGCATGTTGCGCAGCGCGCTTTCGTCTCCGGCCAGGATGAGGGTGCGGCCTTCCTCGATGATTGCTGACGCATCGGCAATGCTCATGAAGTGCTGGCGCATGGGATCTCCTAGCCGAAGATGGTCTTCAGGTCTTCCTGAATGCTCGGGGTATGCGCATTCTGGGCGAACACCTCGTAGAGCTGGTCGATGCTCGCGGCGATGTTCTCCGGTGAGGAGTCCTCCTGGACCGACAGGGTCAGGCGCGCAAGCAGCATGCTCACCGCAAGGGACTTCAGCGCGGGCGCCTTGCTGCCGGTCACGAGGTCGTGCCAGCCTGTGTGCGTCTTTTCCGGCATGTTCATCTTCGCCCTCCTCCCCGGTTACGGCACAGCGCACTCACGAAGCAACCCCCGTGAGAACGCACTGGAACCATGCTCCAGAATAACCAAAGACATGAATTTTAGGCAAGAAGTTTCGCGGGATGAAAGGAGAATGCCGGGGGCTCAGGCGGTGATGGGGAAGTGGGGGGGCATTTGAAATCACGCAGCCCCCCTAATCGAACCGGATGTATCGCATATTGACATATATGCTTTTCCAACTTACTGATGCCTATCTAACATTGGAGGCAACCATGCAAGTTAAGAACCTCAACGGTACCAGCAACAACAAGTGCAAGTGCGAAGACTGGCTTACGCATTTGGAAAATTTTAGCGGAATTAAAAGGGGTTACTGCTCGAAAGGGGCGTGCCTTGCCAAAGCGACTCTTGGCGCACACGTGCAAAAAGTTGATCCCAACGATTCAAGTTGGTATATAATTCCCCTTTGCGCTGCATGCAACAAGGGAGAGACAAGCTTTAGCACATCAGCCACGCTAGTCTCTGCGAATGTCAGCCAAACATGTGGGAAGAAGTAACAAACGGATCAATGACTGGCGCGGGGGTGGGAAGCCCTCAAATCCCCCTGGCCCAGGCCAGCACCGCCGCCAGAGCAACGCTCCCGGCCAGGTAGCGCCAGTCCTCGGCCGCGATGTACACCCCGGCGCCCACAAGCAGGATCAGCGCATAGGCCCACGTCTCGGCGCAGGCCTTCACAAGGGTGTCCGTGCCCTCCTCGATGCCGTGCACCACAGGCTCCACAAGCTGCCAGACCTCCTCCGGCAAAAACGAGTCGCCGGACTGGCCGTTCTGGCCGTTGCCGTTCGTTGCGGGTCCGCCAGAGAGCGACCAGCGCGATTGCAGCTTGCGCCCGCACTTCTCGCACGCGCGCGCATCGTCCGCGTTCTTGGTGCCGCAACTGGTGCAGAGGATCATCGAGCGCCCTTTGCCCCGGCCTAGTTCAGCAGCTGCTGCTGGTAGTACCTGGCGCGGATTGCGCCCATCTTGGCCTGGATGTCCTTGATGCGCTCCTTGCTGGGCGGGTGGGTGGACAGGAACGCGGGCGGGGCCTGGCCCTTCTTCGCGCCATAGGCGTCCATCTTCTGCCACAGGGACAGCGCGCCCGCAGGCTCATACCCGGCCTGGGCCGCGATGATCATGCCCACCTCGTCGGCCTCGGACTCCTGGGAGCGGCTGTGCGGCAGCAGAACGCCCACCTGCGCGCCCACGCCATAGGCCTGGCTGAAGACCTGGCTGGCCACAGGGCTCACGGCGGACCCGAGCGCGATGGACGCGGCCTGCCCGCCGAACTGGGCCATGAGGGCCATGCTCATGCGCTCGCCGCCGTGGCGCACCAGGGCGTGCGCGATCTCATGCCCCATGATGGCGGCCAGTTCGTCGTTGCTGGTGGCCAGATCCAGAATCCCCGTGTACACGAAGACCTTGCCGCCCGGCAGGCAGAAGGCGTTCACCGTGTCCTTCTCGATGAGGTTGAACTCCCACTTGTATTCCGGCTTGTTGGCGGCCACGGCGATGCGCCGCCCCACGCGCCGCACGCGCTCGGTCTGGAACTGGTCGCTGCTCATCTTCTCCGTTTTCTTCACGTCCTGGGCGGCCTGCAGCCCGAGCTGCATCTCCTGGCCCTCGCTGATGAGCAGAAGCTGGCTGCGGTTGGTGTAGGCGGCCTTGGCGCAGGCGGCGACAATCAGGACCAGGCACAGCAGCAGGGCGGCCCGTTTCAAGCGGCGGTTCAAACGCCGACCCAGAGGGGTGTTCAGGCGACGGTTCATGGCAAGACTCCTTGTCTGGGCATTGTGCTTGCAAAACGCGGCCCAGCGCATGCGCCTTAGTATAACCACGCTCCGGCAGAGCAGCAAGGGGCCGGGAATTCAGGCGGGCCAAGGCTCAGGCCAGCCAACGCCCAGACAGATCGGCGCTCGGACAGGCCAACCCTCAGGCGGTCCGGCGTCCGGAAAAGCCAGAACCCAGACAGGCCAGACCCAGACAGGCAAAAACCAGACAGACAATGTGCTGACAGGCAGGGTGCTGACAGGCAGGGCTCTGACAGGCAGGGGTCAGACAGGCTCGCCGCCGGACATGCGCACCAGCTCGGCCTCGATTTCGGGTGCGCCCAGGCGCACGCAGCCGGTAAAGGTCAGGCCGTCGATGACGTCCTTGCGCACCAGGAAGTGCCGTTTGGCGAGCCTGGCCAGCTGCGGCCAGTGGGTGATGAGGATCATCTGCTGCTTTCCGGCCAGGCTCAGCAGCCGCTCGCCCACGCGGATCAGGGTGTGCCCGCCGATGCCTGCGTCAACCTCGTCAAAGATCAGCGTGGGCTGCGCGGACTCGGCCTGCAAACTGGCCAGGGCCAGCAGAAAGCGCGAGAGCTCGCCGCCCGAGGCGATCTTGTCCAGCGGGCGCGGCGGCTGGCCGGGGTTGGGCACCCAGAACAGGCGGCCGCGCTGCTCGGACAACACCCCGGTGAGGCCGGAGTAGACTTCAACGGGCTCAAAGGCGAACTCCACCCGTGCGTGCTCCGAGAAGCCCAGGCCGGACAACTCGCGGCCCAGCCGCGCGCAGAGGTCGTCGGCGGCGGCGGCGCGGGCCGCGTTCAGGACGTCGAGCGCCTGGGCAAGGGCCTGTGCGGCTGCGGCCTCCTCGCGCTCCAGGCGTTTTGCATCCAAGCCGCAGGAGTCCAGGAAGGACAGGTTCTCCTCCACATGACGGCCCTGGTCCACGATCTCGCTGATATCATTGAAGCCCTTGCCCAGCTTGCGCTTGAGCTTGGCCAGTTCGAACAGCCGGGCCTCGATGGCGTCGATGTTGCTGGCGTCGTCGTCGCCCTGGCCCTTGGCCGCCAGGCGGCGGATACGCGCTTCAAGGTTCGCCAACTGGTGCCGGAAGTCCTCGGCCAGGTCCTTGTCCTGGCCAAAGGCCGGGTCAAAGTCGGTGAGCTGGGCCAGACAGCGCGCCAGCTCGCCCACCTGGGCGGCCAGCGGAACCTCGCCGAGCAGAGCTTCCAGGGCGCGGCCTCGCGCCTCCTCCAGGCGCTCGTGGTCCTTGAGGCCAGCCTTGCGCGCCAGCAGTTCGTCCTCCTCGCCGGGCTGCGGGGCCACCTTGGCGATCTCGGAACGCTGGAACTCCAAAAATTCGCGCTGGCGCGAAAGGTCGGCCACCTTGGCCTCAAGCTCGGCCCGCGCGGCCTGCACGGCGCGCACAGCAATGAGCGCCGCATCGCGCCCGGCCAGCACGCCGGGGTCGGGCAGGAAGGCGTCCAGGATGCGCGCCTGGTGCGCGGGCTGCAAGAGCTTCTGCTGGCCGTGCTGGCTGGTGTGCAGAACGAGCCCGGCGCGCAGGTCGCGCAGGGTGTCCAGCGAGCCCAGGCGGTCGTTGACGAACACGCGGCTGCGGCCGGTGTCGGCGGAGAGTTCGCGGCGAATAATGAGCTCTCGTGGGGAGCCGAGGTCCTCGGGCGGGCCGCCACCATTGGCGTCGTCATTGGCGTCGTTCTGCACCACGAACACGGCCTCGACAACGGCCTTGTCCTTGCCCGGGCGCACCAGGTCCGCGCTCATGGGCTCGCCGGTCAGAAAGTCGATGGCGCGCACGATGAAGCTCTTGCCCGCGCCGGTCTCGCCGGTGAGGGCGTTCATGCCGGGCGCGAACTCCAGCTCGGCGTCCTCGATGAGCGCAAGGTCGCGGATGCGCAGCAGCTCAAGCATTGCGGGCCTTTTTGCGGTGCGCGGTGGTCTTCATGTGCATGACGATGTTGTCCAGGGGCAAGGTGTGCAGGTGTTTTCCCTTGCGGGAGACATAGCCGCTCTCGAAGAGCCAATCAATGTTTTCCTCGGCCACGCCGTAGAGCGGGATGAGCTGCCAGGCCAGGTCGCGCCCGCTGTCCAGGGCGGCCCGGTACACGTCCCTGGGCCGGGTGTCGTAGACGTTCTCCCCTGGCCCGCAAGGTCGGCTGAACACGTAGTACTGGCGGCAGACAAAGGGCCTGAGCGGATAGACCACGCAGCGGCCGCCCACCAGAAAGGCGCACTCCCCCACCGGACCAAAGCCCAGCAAACGCTGCATAAGCTCCGCCTGGGGCTCGCCCTCCAGAATTTCCGAGGCATACCACCAGATCCCCAGCACCTCAAACTCCGTCACCGGGATGCACTGGTCCATGCAGCAGTTGCGGCAGCCCGGCCCGCAGGCAATGCCCCGCCCCCGGCGCGCCGTCTCCCGGTCCAATTCCGCGCGCGTGGCCTGGTCGGAGATGTGGTAGGCGTCGAGCAGCCGCACCAGCCACGGGTGGCGCGCTTCATGTTCAGGATAGGTCTGGCGTTCGGCCATGCGCTCCCCTACCGCCGCAGCCTGGGGTCGAGCAGGTCGCGCAGGCTCTCGCCCAGCAGGTTGTAGCCGAGCACGGTGAACAGGATCGCCAGGC
>CAZXZF010000054.1:0-13415 GCA_964645095.1 uncultured Desulfocurvus sp.
GGCTCCAAGCAGGTGCTGAAGCTCCTGACCGCCGAGGGCCTGCTCGACCCGCTGCTCGACGCCGGGGCGCGCATCCTCGAATGCGCCTGCGGCCCGTGCATCGGCATCGGCGGCTCGCCGGTGAGCAAGGGCGTGTGCGCGCGCACCTTCAACCGCAATTTCGAGGGCCGCAGCGGCACCCAGGACGCCCAGGTGTACCTGGTGAGCCCGCTCACGGCAGCCCAGGCCGCCCTGAACGGCAAGTTCACCAACCCGGCCACCTGGGGCACCCCGCCGAGGAAGGCCGAGCTGCCGAGAAAAGCCCCGAGCATCCGCCAGCTCTTCGTGTTCCCGCCAGAAAGCGGAGCAAACGTCGAGGTCCTGCGCGGACCGAACATCAAAGCCCTGGAGCGCTTCGCCAAGCTGCCGGAGAAGATCGAGGGCAAGATCGCGCTCAAGGTCGGCGACAACATCACCACCGACCACATCATGCCCGCAGGCGCGCAGATCATGGCGCTCAGGTCGAACATCCCGGCCATCAGCGAACACGTGTTCACCAAGGTGGACCCGGAGTTCGTCAGCCGCATCAAGACTCTGGGCGGCGGGTTCATCCTGGGCGGCGAAAACTACGGCCAGGGCTCCAGCCGCGAGCACGCGGCGCTGGCCCCGCGCCATCTGGGCGTCAAGGCCGTCATCGTCAAGAGCCTGGCCCGCATCCACCGCGCCAACCTGGTCAACTTCGGCATCCTGCCGCTGTTCCTGGTGGACAAGGACGACTACGAAACCCTGGCCCTGGGTGCGGAGCTTGCCATCAACGCCAAGGACATCCAGCCGGGCAAGCCCGTGGACGTGTCCGTGGGCTCTTCCGCCAAGATCATGGTGACAAATGATTTGACGGACCATGAGCTGGAGATTATCCAATCGGGCGGACTGCTGAACACCGTACGCGCGCCAAAGGGCTAACAGCCCGGCATATCAAGAACAATCGGAGAAATCATGCTCGAAATGTTACGCAGAAACGCCGGAAGCTGGGGCATCAAGATCGCCTTTGGCATCATCATCGTGGTCTTTGTCTTCTATTTCGGCATGGGCAACTTCACCGAAAAGAAAGAACCCGTGGTGGCCTATGTGGGCGGCGAGGCCATCAGCGCCCGCGAGTTCCAGAAGGCCTTCGAGGACTCCATCACGGCCATGCGCCGCCAGAATCCCGGCATCTCCGCCGAGGAGCTGAACACCCCGCAGTTCAAGCAGGCCATCCTGGGCCAGCTGGTGAACACCAAGCTCATGCTGAGCGCCGCCGCCAAGATGGGCATCACCATCTCCCCGGCCGAGCTGCGCGTGATCATCAGCAGCATCCCGGCCTTCCAAAACGCCCAGAACGCCTTTGACCCGGGCATCTACAAGAACGCCCTGGCGCAGAACCACTCCAGCCCGCTGCGCTTCGAGGCCGAGCTCAAGGACAACCAGATCATCCAGAAGCTCCAGGGCTTCACCACCATCTCCGCCCTGCTCACCGACCCCGAAGCCAAGGGCCTGTACCAGTGGGCGCGGGAGACCGTGCGCATGGACTACGTGCTCTTCGCGGCCAAGGATTTTGAGGCGGCCGTGAAGCCCACGGAGAAGCAGGTGGAAGACCTGTACGAGGCGACCAAGGACAAATACAAAGACCCTGCCCGCATCCGTCTGGAATACCTGCCCATCACCGTGGCCGATCTGGCCGCTACAGTGAAGATCAGCGACGAAGCCGCCAAAAAGGACTACGACGCCAACCTCGAGAGCTTCAAGCACCCGGCCCAGCTGCAGGCCCGGCACATCCTGATCCTGGTGCAGCCCTCTGCCCCCCAGGACGTTGCGAGCAAGGCCCTGGCCCAGATCAAGGACATTCAGGCCCAGTTGAAGAAGGGCGGCAGCTTCGAGGCCCTGGCCCAAAAGCACTCCAAGGACACCGCCAGCGCGCCGAAGGGCGGAGAGCTGCCCTGGTTCTCCCAGGGCGCCATGGTCAAGCCCTTTGAGGAAGCGGCCATGGCCCTGAAAATCGGCCAGGTCAGCGAGCCCGTGCGCACCCAGTTCGGCTGGCACCTCATCAAGCTCGTGGGCACCCGCCCGGCGGGCACGGTGCCCTTCGAGCAGGTCAAGGATGACCTCAAGAAGCGCCTGGCCGAAGAAAAAGCCTCGGAAAAGAGCAACGAGATCCTCGACCAGAGCATGGATCAGATCGCGGCCGGGGTGAAGCTGGCCAAGATCGCCCAGGGCCTGGGGCTCACCGTGCGCAAGAGCGAGCTGATGGACCAGCAGGAGGTGCAGCGCCTCTTCGGTCTCAAGAAGGAGGCCGTGGACACCCTGTTCGCCTTGGCTGCGGGCAGCGGGGCCAAGACCCCCCTGTCCATGGAGCCCGCGCGCGGCTACCTGCTGGCCGAGAAGATCGAGGGCACGCCCGAGGCCCTCCTGCCCCTGGACAAGGTGCGCGACAAGGTCGTGGCCGAGGTCAAGGGCCAGGAGGCGCGCAAGCTGGCCATGGACAAGGCCCTGAAGGTGCTGGCGGGCTTGCAGAACCCGGAGACCCAGGCCCAGACGCTGGCTGCGGTCAAGGCCGACTTCAAGACCACCCCGCCGCTGGACCGCCAGGCCGCCCTGGCCCAGACCGGGGGCAATCCGCAGCTGCTCATGAGCATCTTCGCCGCCAGCGACAAGAGCTGGCTGAAGCAGCCCTATGAGATCCCGGCAGGCGTGGCCCTGGCCCGCCTGGCCGAGCGCATCCCCGCGCCCGAGGAGACCTGGGAGAAGGAGAAGCGCGTCTGGATCAGCCAGGGCGCCCAGGCCTTCAGCCAGGAGCTGTTCAACGCGCTCCTGGCCAACCTGCGCGAGAGCGTCAAGGTCGAAATCGTGCGCCAGGACCTGCTGAACTAACCGCCACCCGCCACCAGGCAAGCAGGGGGGAAGCCGTCAGGCCTCCCCCCTTTTTTTTGGGCCTGTGCCACGGCCCGCAGCCACCTCCTCAAGCAGAGCTGACCGGGATGCCCCGGCTCACGGGCCAAGCCCCCCAGGAACGCTTTGCCTGCCGGCTCCCGCAGCGCAAACATGCGCGGGGCCACATCACAGCGTCCCCCAATTTATTGGCTCTGCGGCCATTCTTCGGTCCTGCCGCCAAGGTCTCAGAAGGCCCTGGGGCCCCCCCCGCTGCCCGGTCGCGCCCCGGCCCGACGGGACCGGGCTCCCGAAGCGGCCTCAACCGCCGGGCGCCCGCGGGGCAAAAAGAAAGGGAGGAAGCCGTCAGGCCTCCCCCCTCTTGTCGTTGGGTTGGGTTGCAGGCGCGCTCAGGACGCCTTGAGCTCGCCGATGATCTGGCGGAGCTGGGAGGCCATGTGCGCCACCTCGCCGATGGCCAGGACCGACTGGGCCATGCCTTCGGCGGTCTCTGCGGCCACGCGGTTGACCTCCTCGATGGCCGAGCTGATCTTCTCGGACACCCCGGACTGCTCCTCGGCCGCGCCCGCGATGAGCTGGACCATGTCGGCGTTGGTCTTGGCGATGACCACGATCTCGTCCAGGGCCTTGGCCGACTCGTCGGAGTGGCTGGTGGCCTCGCCGATGGCCTGGGCGGCCTTGTCCATGCTCTCGATGTTCTTGCGGCTGGAGTCCTGGATGGCGCGGATGTTCTCGCCCACCTCCTTGGTGGCGCCCATGGTCTTCTCCGCGAGCTTGCGCACCTCGTCGGCCACCACGGCAAAGCCGCGCCCGGCGTCGCCTGCGCGCGCGGCCTCGATGGCGGCATTGAGCGCCAGCAGGTTGGTCTGGTCGGCGATGTCGTTGATGACGTTCATGACCTGGCCAATGGCCTCGGCCTGCTTGCCCAGCTGCAGCATGTTCTCCTTGAGCTGCACGGAGATGCTGTTCACATGGCCGATGGCCTGCTGGGAGCGGCGCACCACTTCCGCGCCGCCAGCGGCCTTGGTCTTGGCGTTGTCAGAACTCCCGGCGACTTCTCCAGCCTGGCGGGCCACGGAGATCACCGAGGCGTTCATTTGCTCCATGGCGGTGGCCGTCTCGCCCACGCGGTCGCGCTGCAGGTCCATGCCCCGGCTCATTACCTCCACCTGGGAGGAGAGTTCCTCGGAAGAGGAGGTGATGCGCTCCACGATCTCCTCAAGCTTGTCCGCGGCGTCGAGCATGCCCTCACGCTTGGCGGACTCGGCCTGGAGTTTGGCCTCCAGGGCCTCCTTTGTGGCCTGCTCGGCCTCCTGGGCCTTCAGATCGGCCTGGGAGCAGCTGCTCTCGGCCTCCTGGATCTTGGCCTTGAGGGTCTTGGCCATGGCGCGCAGGGCCTCGGCCAGGGTGTGCGTCTCGTCGTTGGAGCTCACATGCAGGTCGTCGTCCAGGTGGCCCTGGGCCACGTGGTTGGCGAAGTCGATGGTTTGCAGGATGGGCCGCACAAGGGCCTTGGAAAAGAGGTACCCGGCCAGCAGCATGAGCAGGCCCACCACAATGGTGGACACCAGGGTGGTCATGTTTGTCTCAGAGAGCACGCGCTCGATGAACTCGCGGCGCTGGCCGATGAAGAACATGCCCGCCACCTGGTTGTGCGCATCGACGATGGGCCAGTAGGCGGTGTTGTAGGCCGAGCCCAGGATGACATTGTGGCCGATGAAGCGCTGGCCCTTCTGGATCACGTTCTCCAGCACCTTGGGGTTGTCCATCTTGGTGCCGATGGCGCGCTTGCCCTCTTTCATGATGGTGGTGGAGATGCGCATGTCGCCCTGGAAGATGGTGCACTCCAGGCCCAGGTTCTTCTTGATCTGGTCCACAAAACGCTCGCTGGACAGGGTGAAGCCGGGCGTGATGACGCCGACGACCTCGTCGCCCTTTTTCACGGGGTAGCCCGCGCGCAGGGAGAACTTGACCACCGTGCCCTGCTCCACGCCCACGGTCACCTCGCCCTTGAGGGCCTTCTGGACGTTGACCTGACTCGCAACGCTGTCGCCGGACTTGTCCGAGTGGCCGCGCGCGACGCACTTGCCCGAGGCGTCGGAAATGGTGATGGACTCGATCCCTGTCTCGGCCATGACCTTCTTGGCATAGGCCTGCAGCCAGGGGGTGTCCCCGTCGGCGATCTTGCCGGCCACCTGGGGGTTGCTGGCCATGAGGAAGGCGCTGGCCAGCAGCGACTTCTTCTGGTCCTCGAACTCCGCAGCCACCAGGTCGGCGCGGATGCCGATCTCCTTGGTGTTCTGTTCGTCCAGGGTGTTGTTCAGAAAATATCTGCTGGAGAGGTAGTTGCCAGCCCCGACCAGCATCACGGAGACGAACACCAGACCGGTGATTTTCTTGAGCAAGGTAAGCTTCATACATTCCTCCAGGCAAGGGCTCGGGCAGTAGCTGGAACCACAAGAATATACCAACGCACTCGATAGTGCAAAAATTCACATTGCCCTGTAAAAATCAGCCCGCCGAGGCGGGGTGCTTTTACCTTCCAAATCTTATCGGATTGCCTACACGAAAACATTAGGAAAAGAAACATAATTCCACGGCCTTCGCGCCACAAAAAAAATCCAACAATCCGTTGCTGGTCAGAAGGACACACACGCGGAACCGCAGAGGCGCACCGAGCCGGAGCCCGCCCTGCCCCATCCGCCAACCCGGAGGGAACCCCGGACGCCCACCGTGTTTTCCCCTTTCCGCGCAGGCCGCCTTGGCACGGGGCAGGCCCCTGGGCGCGCTTGCGCCTGGCTGGAACGCCGCAACAGGACCAGGCCGACGGCCCAGCCAGAGGCCTGGCGCTGCGGCTCACGGCCTGGAACGACCACGGCTGCAGGCTCGGGATGGCGCCGGAAGCCCCAGGGGCATTGCGATACGGTGCTATGGGCTGCTCGCAGCCCGCGCCTTCAGGTATTCCGGGGGAACCGGCTGGCGGCAGGAAGGCGCGGCGAAGGGCTGGGCTACTCGTCCTGGTCCTTGCCCGGGATGTGGATGTTGTACTTTTTGATCTTGTAGTGGATGGCCCGGCGGCTGATGCCGAGCAGGTCCGCTGCGGTCTTCTTGACCCAGGCCGTGCGTTCCAGGGCGCGGATGATGGCCTGGTGCTCGTTGTCTTCCAGGGAGAGCGAATCCGCGCTTGCGGTCGGGGCGGCCTCGGCCTGATTGGATACAGACGAGGGCGCAGACGAAGGTCCAGACGGGGATGCGGGCGCGGGCGCGGCCTCGTGCAGGGTCTCGGCCTGCTCCAGCTGGATGTCCTGGGGCTCCAGCACCTGGCCCCGGCAGAACACCACCCCGCTCTCCAGGGCGTGCTTGAGCTCGCGCACGTTGCCCGGCCAGCTGTGGGCCATGAGCACGCGCAGGGTCTCGGGCGAGGCCGTGACCCTGGGCCGGTTCTGGGCTGTGCTGAAGGCCTCCAGGAAACGCTCGGTCAAAAGCGGGATGTCCTCCTTGCGCTCGCGCAGGGGCGGCACCTTGAGGGTCACCACCTTGAGCCGGAAATAGAGGTCCTCGCGGAACTCGCCCCTTTTGACCAGGGCGGGCAGGTCGGAATTGGTGGCCGCGATGACCCGGCAGTTCACCGGGATGGCGCGGGTATCTCCGACACGCCGGATGGTGCGCTCCTGCAGGAAGCGCAGCAGGCGCGTCTGCATCTCGGGGCTGATGTTGCCGATCTCGTCCAGCACCAGGGTGCCGCCGTCGGCCTCCTCCATGAGCCCCTTCTTGTCGCGCACGGCGTGGGTGAAGGAGCCCTTGACGTGGCCGAAAAGTTCGCTTTCGAGCAGGGTCGGCTGGGTGGAGCCGCAATCCACGATGACGAAGGGTCCCTTGGCGCGCGGACCGTGGTCGTGCAGGATGCGCGCGATGAGCTCCTTGCCCGTGCCGGACTCGCCCAGGATGAGCACGGCCACATCCGTTGGCGCGATGCGCTCCATGAGGGCGTAGAAATCGCGCATGACCGGGCTCTTGCCGCCCCAGAGCTGGTCGCTCAGGCCCTTGCCCCTGCCGGGCTTGGGTGCGGGAGCAGGGTCTTTGCGGCCCAGCAGCGCGGCGATCTTCTCCAGGAGCTGGTGCCCGTCAAAGGGCTTGGTCAGGTAGTCGGCCGCGCCGGAGCGGATGGTGCTGACGGCGTCGGGGATGCTGCCGTAGGCGGTGAGCAGGATCACCGGCACCTGGGGCCACTGGGCCAGCACCTCGCGCAAGAGGCCCACCCCGCCCATGCCGGGCATCTTGACGTCCGAAACCACCAGATCCACCGGCTGGCGGGCCAGGACCTCGACGGCCTCCTCGGCGCTTCTGGCGGTGAGGGTCTTGTACTTGGCGAAGCTGAGCCGCGCCTCCAGCACCTGCAGGATGTTCTTGTCGTCGTCCACCACGAGGATGGTGGCGCCCTGGCCAGGCTGGGCAATCTGTTTGGTATGTTCCATCGGCTTAGGGCCTGCTTCCAAAAGATGGATGGTGTTCCCTGGCGAGGAAAGAGCCTCTTTGGGGGCCAGGAGGAGTTCCCATGCGGTACAGCCCTGGGCCGAGATCGGCTCTCGGCGCTGCCCAGGGAGGAAGAGACGCTTCGAGAAATGGGCCGGGGCAGGCTACTCCAGCCCCTTCTTCTTGTGGCTGATCTCCTGGTGCAGGCGCTCCAGGGCGTTGAGCTGGCTGCGCAGGGCTTCGGCCTCGGCCGTCTTCCGGCGCAGCAGATCCTTGGTCTTGCCGCTCTCCTCCTGGCACCCGGCCAGGCGCTGGGAGCGCGCCAGTTCGCGGTCGATCTCGACCTCGGAAAGCAGGGGCGGGCTGAACTGGCGGCTTGAGGCGGCCAGGCGCGGCAAAAGCGGGGTGATCAGGCGCGGGTCCTCGGAGGGCAGGCTCTCCGGGGTCATCTGCACCCAGGTGTTCCAGAGGCTCAGGCCCGCGTGCAGGTCTTCCGGGGTCTTGGCCATGGCCAGGCGGGCGCAGGCCAGGCCGAAATAGGCCTTGCGCGCCAGCACCGGTGCGGCCACATCCCCGGCGAGCCGCTGGAAGATGCTGGAGGCCTTCTCATACTGCCCGGCCAGGTACGAGTCCACAGCCAGGACGTAGTCCGCCTGGGGGTCCTGCGGCTGCAGGCCCTCGCCCGGTTTTGGCGCGAAGAACGAACAGCCCGCGAGGCCCAGGACAAGAACCAGCATGGCGGTCAGCCCAGCGGAGCGTGGCAGCTGCCAGGACAATACGGGACGCTGCGTCATGCCCATATTGCTATACCATCGCCTGCGGCTTGGGAAGGGAAAAGCAAAAGCTCGACCCGCAGCCCGGCGCGCTGTTCAGCCACATGGTGCCGCCGTGGGCCTCCACGATGCCCTTGGCGATGGACAGGCCAAGGCCCAGGCCAGCCACGCTGCCGCGCACCGAAGGCTCGCGGTAGTACTTGAGGAAGATGCGCGGCTGCTCCTCGAGGGCGATGCCCGGCCCCTCGTCCACCACGCAAAAGATCACCGAGCTGCCGGCAGGCTCCGGGGTCACGCTCAGGCGCACCACGGAGTCCGGGGGCGAAAACTTCACGGCGTTGCCGAGCAGGTTGGCCAGCACCTGGGTCACGTGCTCCTGGTCGGCCTCCACAAACACGAACTGCTCCGGCAGCTCGGTTTTCAGGGCGATGTTCTTGGCCAGGGCCGTGGACTGCAAACGCTCCACGGCGCTGCGCGCCAGGGCCGAGGCGTCCAGCGGCGCGGTGACCAGCCGCAGGCGCTGGGACTCCAGGCTGGAGACCTTCATCAGCCGCTCCAGGAGGTTCGTCAGGCGCAGGGCCTCCTGCCGGGAGATGTCCAGGAAATGGCGCTGCTTCTCGTTGACCTCGCCAAAGACCCCGTCGGCCACCAGATCCACGGACTCGCGGATGCTGGTCAAGGGCGTGCGGATCTCGTGGGAGAGCATGGCGATGAAATCCTGGCGCATGCGCTCCTCTTCCTGGAGCCGCCCGGTCATGTTGTTGAAGGCCTGGGCCAGATCGCCCAGTTCGTCCGTGGAGGTGACGCGCACCGGCCTAGCGGGCTCGCCGCGGCCAAGCTCCCGGATGCCCCGGCGGATCTCCGAGAGCGAGAGGTTCAGGCGGTAGGCGATGAACACGCTGCCCAGCACGCCGATGGTGATGCTGGCCACCAGGCCGATGAAGCCCAGGCGCTCGGCAGCCTGGCTCCTGGCCGCCAGCTCGTTCAGGCGCGCCTCCATCTCCTCCTGGTTGCCCTGGCGCGCTTCGGAGAGGATGTCCAGCCAGCGGGTGATGGTCTTTTCCGGCAGGGCGCTGGTCTCGGGGTTGCCGCTGCGCGAGAGCACGATGGTGAACTCCTGGGTGAGCTCCTTCCAGGGCTGGCGGTAGTCCGGGTGGCGCTCCAGCACGCTGGTCAGCGTCCTGCCGAAGTCCTGCATGTCCGCCAGGAAGGCCTCCATGTATGCGTCTTTCTGCAATATTTCAAAGCGCTTGCGGTTCTCCTCCATGGACAGGAGCAGCTGAATCATGCGCTGGGCGGACTTGTCGATGTCGTAGTTGACGTTGACGATGGCGCTTGAGACCTCGACCAGACTCTGGATGCGCAGAAAAAGCACGCTGGTGGTGGCATAGAAGATGGCCACCAGGACCAGGCACCAGATGAGCAGCTTGCCGGTGATGCCAAGGCGTCGGGAAACGGGTCTGTCCACAGGGACTCCAGGTGGGAGGTTGCGCCGCTGATCAAACCCTACCCGAGAACGCGGCCGGGGTCCATGCCGGACCCGTCTGGCCGGAATTACAACGCTTTTGCCGGGCCCAGGGGCAGCACATCCAGCACGAGCACATCCGGCGGCGCCAGCACGCGCATGGGCGGCCCCCAGAAGCCCGCGCCCGCGCTCACGCCCAGGAGCTGGCCGCCCTCCTCGTACCAGCCGCCCATGAACTCGTTGAACAGATGCACCACGAGATAGAACGGGAAGAGCTGGCCCCGGTGGGTGTGGCCCGAAAGCATGACCTCGATGCCCAGCGGCTGCACCGCCTCGCGCCAGGCCAGGGGCCGGTGGTTCATGAGGATGTGGAAGCGCTTCGGGTCGATGTCCCGCGCCAGGGCGCGGACCTCGCCTGCAATGGCCCCGCTGACGTCGCCCGCCCGGCCCGGGTCGTCCACGCCCAGAAGCTCCACCCCGGTGCCTGGCAGGTCCACGACGCGACCGCGCAAAAGCTCCGCCCCGGCCCAGCGGAAGACCTGGGCGCTCTTGGCGTCGCCCTCGTAGCGCTCGTGGTTGCCAAAGACCCCGAACATGCCCAGGCGCGGGGTCATGGCCCGCAACATGGCGGCCTGCGGCCCCAGGGCCTCGGGGTGGTCGTTGACGATGTCGCCCACCAGGAGCACGAGGTCCGGATCCTGGGCCTGCACCAGCCGCACCAGGGCCGTGAGCCGCGAGTCCAGGGTCAGCGCGCCCAGATGCAGATCGCTCAAGGCCACCACGCGCACGGGCCGGAGCACCTTGGCCGAGTGGATCTGCCGCGAAAGCACGCGCACGCTGCCGCCCTCGTTAACGCCCCAGGCAACGGTCAGCACAGTCAACGAGACCATGACCAGGAGGGCGCGCGGCGAACGCAAAACCGGACTCAGACGCGGATACGCCAGCCGCGAAAACTGCTCGGCGAAAAAGCAGATGAACTGATACAAAAACATGTAGGCCACCACCCCGAAGGTGCCATAGCCCAGCCACCAGGCCGGACGGGCCAGGGCCATGGGCCAGCTCTCGGGCATGAGCCGGGTGCTGGCCAGAAACAGGCTCACGAAAAGCCCGCCCAGGAGCGTCAGCACATAGGCCCGCCGCGACTGCCGGGCCTGGCGGTGGACCTGCACCAGCACAATGAGGAGCATGAACATGAAGATG
The DNA here is from genome assembly GCA_964645095.1 of uncultured Desulfocurvus sp. Lineage (GTDB taxonomy): Bacteria > Desulfobacterota > Desulfovibrionia > Desulfovibrionales > Desulfovibrionaceae > Humidesulfovibrio. The sequence continues at coordinate 10,816 of CAZXZF010000054.1, forward strand.
AGGGTGAAAACGACGTAGAAGCGCATGGGGGGAGAGCTCCGGGGTTGACGCGCCAAACGGTCCGCTGGCGCTGATCATGTCCCGGGCACACTAGAAGCGCGGGGCGGCCCGCGTCAAGTGCCCAGCGCACAGGGCTTTACGTGCGGGGCGGTTCTGGGGCATGATGCCCGCACACACTGGAGGCCCCATGCGCACGCTCTATCTCGTCTACCGCGTCACCAGGGAAGGCGAACGCCACCCCGAAACCATCATGGCCATGGTCGAGGACGACCTCAAGACCGCCGCCGAAGCCCTTGACCGCGTCATCCACGACGACAACCCCGAAGACTCGCTGCGCGAAGGCGAACGCTGGGAGTTCGTGCCCCAGGAACTCGCATCCGCCGCCGACTGGGACGAGATCGCCCCGCCCGGCTCGCGCTCCCTGCCCTACTAGCCCCGCCCAGGAGGCGGAACGGCCCGCTACCTGCCGCCGAACACCTTCTTCAGGATGTCCGTGGTGCGCGCCGCCGGGTTTTCGCGGATGTTCTTCTCTTCCTTGGCGATGAGCGTGAACAGCCCGTCCTGGGCCTTGGCGCCCACATAGCTGTTCAGGTCCAGCCCGTAGGACTGGGCCAGGCTTGCGGCCAGCGGATTTGCGGTGAGCCGGTTGTAGGCCTTGGCCACGCCCACGCTGTCCATGGCCTTGGTGATGATGGGCTGCATCATCTCGCCGATCTTCACCCCGCTGGACTTGCGGAAATACTGCGTGGCCGAGTCCTCCGGCCCGGAAAGAATGCTGTGCGCGTCCTGCACGGTCATGGCCCGCACGGCGTCGCCCAGGATGTTCGCAGCCTGGGGCACGGCCTTCTCCGCCGCGCGGTTCATGGCCAGCACCAGGTCATCCACAAGCTTGCCCTGCCCGGCCAGGCGCAGCGGCGTTTCCAGCTGCTGCAGCGACTGGGGCAGCAGGATCTTGACCGCCTGGTTGCCGAAATAGCCGTCGCTTTTGCCCAGGGAGGCCACGGCCGTCTGGGTGCCCTTGGCCAGGGCCTCCTTGAGCCCCTTGCTCGCGTCCAGCTCGGACAGGTTGGCGGCAATGCCGCCGGAGGAGCCCGCCGTGCCCGCCGGAACCTGCGACTGCACCTTGTCCAGCACGTCCGCCCAGCCGGCCAGGGCCGGGGTTGAAAGCACGCTCAACGCCAGGACCAGGGCCAGGGCCAGGACAATGGTTCGTTTCATGACCGTCTCCATTCGGGTGGGAGGTGAGGGGGGAGTATCCATCTCTAGCGCGGCTCGCCCGGGGAAGCAAGGGCGCTTTCTGCCCGGCCTGCGCCCTGGCCCGGATTCTGCACGCAAAGAGGCAGACCCCCAGGAGGGAAAAATATGCGCGTCAATCCCAAATTCGCGAACCTGCAGTACATGTATGCCAACGGCGAGACCGCCACGAGCCTGCCCGAGGGCACCTACTCCAATCTGGCCGCCACCAAGTATATCAAGGACAACGACAAGAACAAGGACAAGAGCCTCACCAGCGACGAGGTCACCCTTTCCCAGGAGGCCTTTGACAAGCTGGATCAGGACAAGAACGGCAAGATCGACCTGAAGGAGATGAAGAGCGGGCTCAAGGGCCAGGACGACGCCATCGAGGCCTACTACAAGAGCAAGAAGAACACGTCCGGCAGCACCGACATCGCGTCGAGCCTGCTCGGGGACTCTGCGGACTCGCTGGCCGACGTCTATGCCAACCTGGCCGCTGCGAAGTTCATCAAGGAAAACGACAAGAACAAGAGCGACACCCTCTCCAGCAGCGAAGCGCCCCTTTCCAGGGAGACCTTCGACCGGCTGGACCTGGACAAGGACGGCGAGCTCAACCTGCAGGAGATACGGGCAGGGCTCAAGGGCCAGGAAGAAACCGTCAAGGCCTTCTACGAGGACCATGCGACAAGCAGCGACATCAGCAGCACGGTGTCGGGCCTGCTCAAGAACGCCAAGGTCCAGACCACGGCCAGGTACTCCACCATGGCCGCCACCAGTTACGTCACGGACAGGGACACGGACAAGGACAACAGCCTGTCCCGCACGGAAGCCGCCCTGCCCACCGCGTCCTTCGACAAGCTGGATCAGGACAAGAACGGCAAGCTGGACGTGAGCGAGGTGCAGGCCGCGCTCAAGGCCAAGGAAGAAGCCTTCGGGGTCTACTACAAGAACAACGTGTCCAGCCGGACCATCGCCGGCTTGACTTCGGGCCTGCTCAAGACCATCTAGGGGCCATGCCCGAGAGCGCCCGCGACAACACCCTTGAAAGCGCCGAAGGCGCCGTTATCCGCATCTACGGCAAGGACGGCTGCCCGCACACCAGACGCGCCCGCGCGGCCCTGCCCGGGGCCGTGTTTTTCGACGTGCTCTCCGACCCGCTGCTGCTGGACGAGATGCTCCGGCACTCCGGCGGGGTGCGGCGCATCCCGGTCATCGTGCGCGGGGCCGACGTCGAGATCGGCTACAAGCGCGGGGCCTGACACATCTGAGTTGCGGGCCGTGCGCCTGCCCTTAAAAGAACAGAAAGAAGCCGTTGGCGAAGTAGAGCACGCCCACCGCGCCCACGGCCATGCCCCCGTACCAGA
>CAZXZF010000055.1:0-13327 GCA_964645095.1 uncultured Desulfocurvus sp.
TGCGCTTCACCACCTCGCACCCCAAGGACATCGACCCGGCCGTGATCCGCGCCTTTGGCGAGCTTCCGAACCTTTGCCCGGCCCTGCACCTGCCGTTGCAGGCCGGCAGCGACGAGGTGCTGCGGCGCATGGGCCGCAAGTACGACCGCGCGCGCTACCTGGGCATCGTCCAGGCCCTGCGCGCGGCCAGGCCGGACATTGCCCTGACCACGGACCTCATCGTGGGCTTCCCCGGCGAGAGCGAGGACGATTTTTTGCAGACCCTGGAGATGATGGAGCTGGTGCGCTTCGAGTCGAGCTACTCCTTCCGCTACTCCGACCGGCCCGGCGTGGCCAGCCTGCGCCTGCGCCCCAAGGTGCCGGACGAGGTCGGACAGGAGCGGTTGTTGCGCTTGCAGTCTTTACAAAATGGCATTACTAAAGAAAGTCTAAAAGCGCTGGAAGGCTGCGAAACCGATGTTCTGCTGGAGGCCATGAGCCGCCGCCAGGACCAGGGCGGGAGCTTCTGGCGCGGGCGCGATCCGGGCGGGCGTGTGGTCAACGTGCGCATGTCCGGCGGGAGCCTTGGCGCGGAGCCCCTGGGCTCAACGCTTTGCGGACGCCTGGTGCGGGTGCGCATCCTTGAGGCCAAGAATCATTCCCTCTTGGGGGAGGAGGCAGGCCTGCCATGGTAGAGATGAAGATATTCGGCCTGGCCCTGGACGAGAAGGCCCAGTCCCCGGTGCTCATCCTCAAGGACGAGGCCCGGGACCTGGCCCTGCCCATCTGGATCGGGCCGGTGGAGGCCATGGCCATTTCGCTCGCCCTGAACGCCGTGGAGACGCCCCGGCCCATGACCCACGACCTGCTCGTGCGCGTGGTGGCCGGTCTGGGCGGGGTGATTACGGCGGTGGAGGTGGTGGCCTTGCGCGAGGGCACCTTCTACGCCGAGATTCTGGTGGCCCAGGGGGTCACGGGCGCGGAGGAGATCAAGCGCATCGACTGCCGCCCGTCCGACGCCATTGCCCTGGCCGTGCGCGCGAACGTGCCCATCCGCGTGGCCGAGAGCGTGCTGGCCGAGGCCGGAACGCGCACCCTGGACGGGGCCAAGGCCGAGTTCGGCGGGCCGGAGCGTGAAAAATGGACCGAGGAGCTGGAAAAGCTCTCCACCGACGAGACAAAGTACAAAATGTGAGGCGGCCATGATCGACCTGCACATGCACACCACCTTCAGCGACGGCGAACTCATCCCCGCCGAGCTCATCCGCCGGGCCAAGGTCGCCGGGTACAAGGCCATGGCCATCACCGACCATGCCGACGCCAGCAACATCCGCTTCATCATCGAGAGCGTGCGCCAGCTCACGGACGGCTACGCCCATTTCTTCGACATGGAAGTGCTGGCCGGGGTCGAGCTGACCCATGTGCCGCCCGCGCTCATGGCCGACTTCGTGCAAATGGCGCGCGACGCGCGCGCGCAGATCGTGGTTTGCCACGGGGAGACGGTCGTAGAACCGGTGGCCCAGGGCACCAATCTCGCGGCCATCGAGGCCCGTGTCGATGTGCTGGCCCATCCGGGGCTCATCACCGAGGTCGAGGCCAAGCTCGCGAGCGAGTTCGGCGTGGCGCTGGAGATCACCACCCGGCGCGGGCACAGCTACGCCAACGGCCATGTGGCGGCCCTGGCCCGGCGCTTCGGGGCCAGGCTCGTCATCGACAACGACGCCCACGCCCCCGGCGACCTCTTGAGCGCCGAGATGCGCCAGAAGGTGGCCTATGGCGCGGGCCTGACGCCAGAGGAATATCGCCAGACCGAGGCCAATGCCTGGGAGATCGTGCAGCGCTGCCGTGTCAGACGCTGAGGAACTTTTGTTGAGACTGCGCTGCGGCCCATTGACGGCCGGGCGCACAGGCGGGCCGGCACGGAAGCTGCCGCCGCACGAGGAGGAACGCGCGCATGATTCCTGAGACCGGATTTTTGGGCATGATGCTTGGGGCCACCTTCGGGGTGCAGGTGGTGCTGGGCCTCCTGGTGCTCATGTCCCTGTGGAGCTGGACCATCATCTTCACCAAGGTCATCCTGTACAAACGCACCCGGCGCCAGGTGACCCAGGGCTACACCCTGTTCAACGACGCCGAGGACCTGTCCGGGGGCCTGCAGGCCGTGAGCCGCGACGGCAACACCGCCCTGTCCCGGGTGGGCCTGCTCGCCGTGGGCGAGTTCCGCAAGCTGGAGAAGGCCGACATCGAGCGCGACCGCAAGCGCATGCTCGTCAAGGACACCCTGCGCCGCGTCCTGCGCCAGGGCGTCAACGAGGAGATGAAGAGCCTCTCGAGCTCTTTGTCCTTCCTGGCCACCTGCGCCAACGCCGCGCCCTTCATCGGGCTCTTCGGCACGGTCTGGGGCATCATGAACGCCTTCCACTCCATCGGCCTGTCACAAAGCGCGGCCCTGGCCACCGTGGCCCCCGGCATCTCCGAGGCCCTCGTGACCACGGCCATCGGGCTTGTGGTCGCCATCCCGGCCACCATCGCCTACAACTACCTGCTGGCGCTCTTGGGCGAGGTGGAGACCGAGCTGGTGAACTATGCCGGAGCCTTCTTAAACCGCGTGGAGCGCGAGGTCTCCTGGGCCTCCGGCTCCAAGGGCTAGGCGGCTGTCATGGGCGCTACCGTAGGCAAAGGCCCGCGCGGCTACATGGCCGAGATCAACGTCACGCCCTTTGTGGACGTGATGCTGGTCCTCTTGATCATCTTCATGGTCACCGCGCCCATGCTGACGCAGGGCGTGGACGTGGACCTGCCCAAGACGAGAAGCGTGCGCACCCTGCCCGCAGGCAGCGACCACCTGGTGCTTTCGGTGAAGAAGGACGGCGGCATTTATCTTGACGAGTACAACGTGCCCTTTGAGGACCTGCGCCAGCATTTGACCAACCTGGTGGTCGCCCAGAAAAAACAGCTGTACCTGCGCGCCGACAAGGACGTGGCCTACGGCGTGGTGGTCAAGGTCATGGGCGAGATCAAGAGCGTGGGCATCGAGAAGCTGGGCATCGTGGCCGAATCCTCGGATGAGCAGAAGGGCGACGACAAGTCCAAGCCCAAGCAACCGGCCCAGTAAGCCCGCGCGCGGAGACATTTCGTGCAGGACACCCGGCAGACCGCAGGATTTTTCCTCTCCCTGACGTTGCACGCGCTGCTCGTCGCGGCGGCGGTCTTCGGCGTGGGCAGCGGCATGAAGGTGGACATGGACAAGCCCATGTACACCGTTGATCTGGTGTCGCTGAACCCCTCCGAGGACCCGGCCGCCGGGGAAAAGGGCGAGGCCGCCGGCGCGCCGCCGCCCGAGGCCGAGGGCCAGCAGCAGGACGCCGCCGCTGCGGCCATCCCGCCGCCGCCCAAGGCCGAGAAGCTGAAGCCGGAACCGCTTGTGCGCGACGACGCCAAGGCCATCAGCGAGAAGAAGGTCGAGGAAAAGAAGAAGCCCGAAAAGAAGGCCGAGGAAAAGAAGCCCACCCGCGAGGAGCTCCTCCAGGAGGCCCTCAAGGACGTGAAGAAGGACGTGGCCGACAAGTCCAAGGACCAGAGCAAGGTCAAGGACGCGCTCAAGGACGTGCGCACCCAGGAGGCCAAGGACGCCAAAAAGGACGCCGTGTCCGGCGAGCTGGCGGCCCTGCGCAAGTCCAGCGGCGGCAACATCTTCACCGCAGGCGGCACGGGTCCCGGGGGTGCTGGCGGCGGCAAGGGCACAGGGGCGGGCGGCACCGGCTCGGGCCTCATGAGCGTCTACGGCGACATCGTCAAGCAGATCATCAAGAAGAACTGGCGCTACCCGGCCTTTGGCGTTGAGACCAACGTGGCCGTGGTGCTGGAGATCAACATCGACCAGCAGGGCAAGATCACCGGGGCGCGCGTGGCCCAGCCCTCGGGCAAGCCCGACTTCGACGACTCGGCCCTGCGCGCAGTGAACGAGACCGAGAAGCTGCCGCCCCCGCGCGTCAAGAGCCTGGACACCCTGCGCATCACCTTCAACCTGCAGGAGCTGCGGAAATAATTCCCGGTCCGCAAAAAGCCATGAAAATAAAAATCTGGATCATGACCCTGCTCCTGGTGCTGGCCTTTGGCGACAGCGTGCGCGCCGCCGAGACCCTGTCCGTGGACATCTTCGGCCCCGGCCAGACCCGCGTGAACATTCTGGTGCTGCCTGCGCGCGGCGTGAACGCCGCCGCCGCCACCAGCCTGGCCCGCAGCTTCAGCGAGTATGTCCAGGGCGACATCGGCTTTTTGCCCTTCCTGCGCCTGGCGTACCTGACCGAGGTCCTGGGCGGCGACCCGAGCAAGGGCGTCAAGGCCGACGACATCGACTTCAAGCCCCTGCAGCTCTCGCGCATCGACCTGGTCCTGACCGTCAGCGGCGCAGGCCAGGACATCGAGGCGCGCGTCTACGAGACCTTCACGCGCAAGCTCCTGGTGGGCAAGGCCTACAGCCAGGTGGACCAGAACGGCGTGGCCCACGTGGCCGACCGCTTCTGCGCCCAGCTCATGCGCGTGCTCACGGGCAAGAGCGGATTTTTTGACTCCACCCTGGCCTTCTCCAAGAAGGTCAACGGCGGCAAGGAGCTGTTCACCGCCTCGGCGCTGGGCCGGGAGCTGCAGCAGGTCACCCACGACGAGGGCTTCAACGTCAGCCCCTCCTGGTCCAAGGACGGGCGTAAGCTGGCCTACACCAACATCTCCGACCTGGGCCACCGCCTCGGCATCTGGGATCGCGGCACGCGCGTGTCCCGCCTGCGCAGGTTCCCCGGCAACATCGCCATCAGCCCCACCTTCACCCCGGACGGCCAGATCGCCATCTCGCTCTCGCTCAACGGCCACCCGGACATCTACATGCTGAACAGCGACTTCAAGCCCTCGGCGCCCCTGGCCCCCAGCTGGGCCATAGCCGTGTCGCCGAGCTTCGACCTCTCGGGCCGCAAGATGGTCTTCTGTTCCGGCCGCCTGGGCGGGCCGCAGATCTTTCTCCTGAACCGCGACACCGGCGCCGTCGACCGCGTGACCTACGAGGGCACGTACAACACCAGGCCCTCCTTAAGCCCCGACGGCCGCTTCGTGGTTTTTGCGCGCATGACCGGCGACGGCCACCGCATCTTCATCCGCGACCTTGTGGTCAACCAGGAGCGGCAGATCTCCTTTGGCCCCGGCAACGACGAGGACCCGAGCTTCGACCCGGACGGCTACTTCGTGTCCTTTGCCTCCTCGCGCAGCGGCGGCACCAAGATCTACGTCACCACGCGCTACGGCGATCCGGCCAGGCTCATCCCCACCGGTCCCGGCGACGCCATGGCCCCGGCCTGGGGCGTGGCCCAGGCCCTGAACTAGCGCAGGCAACATTGCCCTTGATTTTCCCGAAAAATAGGGGGAAGCTATAGCAAGTGAGCAGGTAACTGTGTTGTTGGAACATTTTTTCGTGAAATACAGCGAACGCGCAAGCGCTATGAAACAAAGGAGAAAACGGATGAACGCGAAACGTATTTTCAGCCTCATGCTGATGCTGTGCCTGCTGGTGGCTTTTGGCGCCGGCTGCGCCAAGAAGACCGCCGACTCCATGCCTGCCGGAGCCACCAAGGTGGAGATCTCGGACAAGGACACCGACTGGCAGAAGGCCGCTCCGGCCCCGGAGTCCCGCAGCCTGAGCGAGGACGAGATCCGCGCCCAGCAGCGTGAGCAGGCCCAGCGCGAAGTCGGCAACATGATTTTCTTCGCCTTTGACTCCTTCGAACTGACCCCGGAGAGCCGCAACGTGCTGACCTCCAAGGCCGAGACCCTGAAGAAGTACGCCCTGTTCAGCATCGTCATCGAGGGCCACTGCGACGAGCGCGGCACCAGCGAGTACAACCTTGCCCTGGGCGAACGCCGGGCCAAGGCCTCCCAGCAGTTCCTGAACCAGCTGGGCATCGACACCGCGCGCATGACCATCGTCAGCTACGGCAAGGAGCGCCCCCTTGATCCGGGCAAGACCGAGGCCTCCTGGTCCAAGAACCGCCGCGACGAGTTCAAGATCCAGAACTAGCCAGGTCCGGACGAGACAAGACGACCGCCGTGGCCCCTGGGCTGCGGCGGTCTTTTTTTGCGCTGACGGAACGAATGCGCGGCTACAAAAGCAGGCGGATGGGGAGGAACACCGCAGCGGCGAAAAGACCGGCCACCAGGTCGTCGAGCATGACGCCCAGGCCGCCCGGAACGTTGCGTTCAACCGCGCGGATGGGCCAGGGCTTGAGGATGTCGAAGAACCGGAACAGGCCGAAAAGCACCAGCAATTCCAGCGGCGTGGCGCCGTTCCAGCTGGATGCCCAGCCGGTCAGCCCTGTGGTCAGCCCTGTGGCCAGCCCTGTGGCCAGATGGAAGGGCGCAAAGGCCGTCCACTGGCCGAGGAGCTCGTCCACCACCACGCAGCCGGGATCTTTCTCGCCCAGGAGGACCTCGGCGCGGGCGGCGGCCCAGGCGCCAAGGACCAAGATCAGCGCCAGAACCCCGAGCCGCCAAGGCAGGGGCAGGGGATTGAAGACAAAGGGGGCCAGCAGCAGCGCAGCCGCCGAGCCCCAGGTGCCGGGGGCTTTGGGCAGTCTGCCCACCGGGCCCAGGGTGGCGACGGCCAGCGCAACGCGGTCGAGGATGCCGGGCGCAATCGGAATTTCTCTGGGCATTGGGCGGCCTCCGCTTTGCTCGCTTATCGGGGCGCGATGAGCCCTGTGTCAAGCAGCTGCCGGGCGCACTCGGCCACCGGCAGGCCCACCACGTTGGTGTACGAGCCCGCGACGCGCTCCACCAGAAACGCGCCCAGGCCCTGGATGGCGTAGGCCCCGGCCTTGTCCGCGGGCTCGCCCGTGGCGATGTAGGCGCGAAGCTCTTCGCTGCTGCTGGCGCGCATGACCACCTCCGTGACCTCGGCGAAGGATATCGGGTTCTCCTGGCCGGGCAGGGCCAGGCAGCAGCCGGTGATGACCAGGTGCGCGCGGCCCGAGAGCAGGGCCAGCATGCGCAGGGCGTCGGCCTCGTCCACTGGCTTGCCCAGGATCTGCGGCGGGTTGCCGAGGATTTGCGCGCCCGCGCCGACCTCTGCGGGCAAAACCACGATGGTGTCCGCGCCGAGCACGGCGCAGTCCGGGTACAGCGCGGCCACGTCCAGGGTCTTCAGGCGCGCCATGCGCCTGGCGTAGGCCTCTGGCTCCTCAAGGGGCAGGGGCGGCGGCTCGGGCGCGTTGCTCGGGCAGATCTCCAGCTCCAGGCCCAGGGACCCCAGCAGGTCGCGGCGGCGCGGGGAGTTCGACGCCAGCACCAGGGCCGAGAGCGTGCGGAAGGCGCCCAGGGGCGCAGCGGAAAGGTATGCGTTGGTCATGGCCGCGCTTGTGACTCCATTTTCTGCCCGCGTCAATGCGTCTGCGGGGCCGGGGCGAGCACGCCGGGCAGGGCCTGGGCCACGCTGGCGGGCGCGAAGCCGAGGGCCGCAGCGCGGGAGCTTGCGAGCGAGACGTCGCGCGGGCGGGGCGCGGCCATGGGCACGTCGGCCTGGCGCGCGGCTTCGAGGCGCAGGTCCGGGCCGATGCCGAGCGCCGGGCCCAGGGCGTCCAGGGCGTCCTTCAGGCGCAGTCCGAATTCCAGGCGCGAGAGCCGCTCCGGCCCGCCCAGGTGCAGGATGCCCCTGGCTCCGCGTTCCAGCATCAGCACCAGCCCGCGCGCCGCGTCGGCGGCGTCCACGGGCGAGCGGAACTCGTCCTGGAACAGGCGCAAGATTTCGCCGCGCCGGGCGCAGGCCAGGAAGCCGTCCAGGAAGCAGGCCGCGCCGGGTTCGGAGCGGCCGAACATCAGCGGCAGGCGGCAGACCAGCCCGCCCTCGGGGTGGCGCGCCAGCACGGCCTCCTCGGCCAGCAGCTTGTGCTCGCCGTAGAGCGAGATGGGCGAGGGCGGCGCGTCCTCGGCGTAGAGGCTGCCTGTGCCGTCGAACACGAGGTCCGTGGAGGTGAAGGCCAGGGGCAGGTTCCGCGCTGCGCAAAGCTCAGCCAAGAGCGTGGTCGCCTCCACGTTGACCCGGCGCGAGAGCGCAGGCTCCTGCTGGCACTGGTTGGGATTCGACAGGGCCGCGGCGTGGATGACGGCGTCGAAGTCTTCAGCGCGCAGCAGCCCGGCCAGTTTGCTGGCGTCGGTCAGGTCCAGGCGCAGGGCGCGCACGCCGGGCTGGCCAACAGGCGAAACAATGGGCCGCGCCTGGCACAGGCCGGTGATCTCGTGCTCGCGCGAAAGTTCGCGGCAGAACACGCCGCCGAGAAATCCGCTGGCCCCGGTGAGCAGGATGCGCATGAAGCACCTCCGGCGCGAGCATAGCCTGGGGCGCGCCGGAAAGAAACGCCGAATTTTTGGCGCCCCCCCCTTCGGGGTTTCCTGGTCCATATTTAAAAGTATTGTAATTGCAGCGAGTTGTAATCTTGGCAGGCAATTTGCTTTGAACTAGGCGCAGTCCCCTGGAATGTCTTGGGGGCGGGGTTGAACGTGAGGTGCGCATGGGCAGACGGGACAGACAGCACGCAGATCGTCCGGGGGCGAGCAGGATCCTGGCCGCTGGCGGAAATTTCGCCGAGTGGTCGGTGCCCTGGTCGGACCTGATGATGATCATGTTCGTGGTCTTCGCCGTGCTGTTCATCTACACCCGCTCGCACCAGGAGCAGGGCCAGCCGCCAGCGCCCAGGGCCGCCGAGACCAAGGCCCCCAGCGATCCCATGCAGGCCTTTCTGGGCCAGCTGAATGATCCTGTGACCGGGGGCAAGGCCTTCCAGGACGTGAGCGGCCAGGCCGTGCGCGAGACCTACTACCAGTCGGACAACCTGGGCATCTCCGTGGTGCGCGAGACCGACCGGCAGGTGCGCGTGTTCCTGCGCGGGGACCTCTTCTTTGCCCCTGGCGGGGACAATCTTGCGCAGAACAGCGCGCCTTACCTGGCGCGCATTGCCGAGATCCTGCGCGTGAGCAGCGGCGCGGTGCTCGTGGTGGGCCATACGGCCGAGGGCGAGGCGGGCGGCAAGGACGGCGGCGAGGCGGAGAGCCTGGGGCTCTCGGCCCGGCGTGCGGCCAGCGTGGCCGAATATTTCATCCGGACGGCGAAACTTGACGCCAAGCGCTTCCTCATCACCGGGCGCGGCTCGTTCCAGCCCGAGGCCCCGGCCTCGGACCAGGACGCGGCCAGGCGCAACCGGCGGGTGGAAGTGCTCGTCTTGACAGACATCTAAGGGGGACAGAAATGAGCAAGCGGAACATGCTGGGCGTGGTGCTGTGCACAGCCATCTTCATCGGCGGTTTCTGGATGAGCGGCGGGCTGCTGCTGTACTGGAACCTGGCGGCCTTCCTCATCGTGGCGGCCGGGCTGTGCGCCGCGCTGTTCATGAGCTACCCCTTTGAGCGCATCCGCACGGCCTTCCTTTTGGCCCGCAGCGTCTACACCAGGACCCAGCCCACGCCGGACGACATCGTGCGCGTGCTGCTGGAGCTTTCGGTGAAGTCGCGGGTGGAGGGCGTGCTGTCCCTTGAGGCCATCCGTCAGAAGATTGGCGACGAGTTTTTGCGCGGGGCCGTGGCCTTCCTGGTGGACAACTACAAGGAGCGCGACATCCGCGAGTTTCTGAACACCGAGATGAGCTTCTTCCAGGACCGCCGCCAGCAGAGCGAGCGCGTGTTCCAGACCATGGCCAAGGCCGCCCCGGCGTTCGGAGTCGCAGGCAGCGTCATCGGGCTGATCGGCATGCTCTCGGGCATCAACGACACCCAGGCCCTGCTCTCGAGCATCCCCGTGGCCTTCATCTCCACCCTGTACGGCGTGGTCATCTCTAACCTCATCCTGGCGCCCATCGCCGAGAGCATCAGCTTCAACACCAATGCCGAGATGCTCAACCAGAAGCTGATCATGGAAGGCATCATCGCCATCGCCAAGGAGCAGAACTCGCACCGCCTGGAAAAGAAGCTCACCAGCTTCCTCTCGCCGGACGAGCGCGTGGGCAAGACCGAGCTTCTGCGGGCCATCACCAAGAAGTACATCACCAGGGCGCGCGCGGCCAACGAGCGCGCGGCGCAGGAGCACCGGGAGATCGCCGAGCCCAAGCCGTTCAACGACGCCGTGCCCATGCCCCAGCCCATGGAGATGCCCTCGCCCGGTCGGCTGCGCATGTCGCCCCTGGCGCGCGCCGTGTAGCCGGGCAGCGGGGCCGCAGGCAAAATCGGGGGGAGCCAGGCTCCCCCCTTTGTTTTTGTCCCGGTCTCTGGTATGTGTTGGCAAACGCTCAGCATTGGCGTCCAGGTGACGGTCGGCTGACAGACCCGGATGGAGGCGCATGCAAAGGATCCTCGCGGCGGACATCGGCGGCACCTACAGCCGCTTCGGTTTCTTCGAACTCCCCGAGGAGACCGACGAGCCGCACCTTCTGAGCATCATTCGGCTGCCAACGCAGGAATCCGAATCCCTGACCGCCATTCTCACGCTGCTCTTCTCCGAGCAGCGGCCCTTTGCCCCCGGCTCCTGCGACCTGGCCGTGCTGGCCGTGCCCGGGCCGGTGCAGGGCCGCTTCTGCCGTCCGCCGAACATCAAGTGGAACATCGACCTGTACGAAATCACCAAGGTCGGGCTGGGGCGCGGCGCGCTCCTGAACGACTTCGCGGCCCAGGCCTTTGCCAGCCGCAGCCGCGCCGTGCGCGAAGCCCGCGTGCTCCAGGCCAGCCGCTCCGACGCCCAGGTCACCGCTGGCGGCACCGTGGCGGTCATCGGCGCGGGCACGGGGCTGGGACACTGCGCCCTGGTGCCTGACGGCCGGGGCGGACATCTGGCCGTGCCTTCCGAGGCCGGGCACGTGGCCTTCCCCTTTGTGGGCGACAAGGAGCACGCCTACGGCGAGTATGTCCGCCGCGTCACCAACCTGGCCTACTGCCACGGGGACGCCGTGGTCTCCGGCTCCGGGCTCTCGCGCCTGCACGCCTTTTTGACCGGCGAGGTGCTGACCCCGGCGGTGCTTTCCCCGCGCCTGCCCAATTATCCGAACACGGTGGAGTGGTTTGCGCGGTTCTACGCCCGGGCGGCCCGCAACTACGCCCTGGCCGTGCTGGCCCTGGGCGGGGTCTACGTGTGCGGCGGGGTGGCGGCCAAGAATCCGCAGTTCGTGGAGCACCCGGCCTTCCTGGAGGAGTTCCGCCTCTCGCCCTCGCACCGTGACCTGCTGGCCGGGCTGCCGGTCATGCTGAACATCAACGAGGACTCCGGCGTGTTTGGTGCGGCCCTCTTCGGCGCGCAGCGCCTGCGCCGCCGCGCCTAGAGCCCCAACCACTCCTGCCGCGGTTCCGCCCCAGGCCCGGGCCTGCTCCGGCCCAGGCTCTCGGCGCTGGTTCGGCCCTTCAGGAAGGGGCGCCTGGTGCAGCACCATCCGTACGACGCGGTTTTTCCGTTTCCCGGGAGCAACCGCCCCGCGCCCGCCCCGCATCGCCCTTCCCCGCCGCCCCTACTTGAGCTGCTGCTCCAGCCGGTCCAGGTTGGCCCTGGTGCTCTTGAGGCGCGCCAGGGCTGCGGTGATCTCCGGCACGGGCCTGCCTGCGCGCTTTTCGGCCTGGGAGTACAAGTTCTCGGCCTGGTCCAGGTCGTCCTCCAGCTCCGCGCACACCCCGGAGAGATAGGGCAGGGCGAACCCTGCCCCGTGGCTGCGGGCGGCGCTGCGCCAGACCTGGCAGGCCTTGCCCGTCTGCCCGGCCTGGGCGAAGTCCACGCCGCCGGAGACCAGGACCTTGGTCTGGGCGCTCATGCCGGAGTCGTCTTCGGTCAGGAGCGGGATGTCCATGGTCACGTAATGCGGGGCCACGTGGTTCTTGAACCGGGCGATGGCCTTGGCGCGCGCGCTCGCCAGGAGGTTGGCCCCGCTGGCCGGCGTACCCTGGTCCCGGCAGGCGCTGCTCTGCCCGGCCTCAGAGAACTCCTGCGACATGAGCACCTGGCCCGTGTCCTTCTGCACCACCCTGGGCGTGAAGCTGAACTGGGCCACGCGCCGGATGCACTGGACATGCAGGTTGCGCGTCCGCACGCAGCGGCCCCTGGCGTCCTCGGCCACGCACTCGCTGCGGTCTTCGGTGTAGCGCTCGTCCTGCCAGCCGTTCTGCTCCACGCTGCCCTGCACCAGGCCCTCGGCGCCGTAGCGGATGGGCTGGCCCTTGGCCTTGCTGGTGTCGATCCACTGCATGGGCTTGCCCAGGCCGGTGCTCGGGGCGTTGGCGCCGATGAGGGTGAAATAGGGTTTGCCGTCGATAACGATGGAGGCCAGGGCGCTCTCCACGGCGGCGCGGACCTGGCCTGAGCCGTCATTGTCGAATCCGGCGACCCTGAGGCGCGTGAGCCTGGCGACCTCTGCGGCCGGGGCCGGGATGAGCATCTGCTTCTTGACCGCCGGCGTGGCGCAGGCAGAGAGCATGAGCAGGCAGCACAGGGCGGGGGCAAGTCGGCGCACGGTCATCCTCCATTGGGGCGTCTGTGCATCTGAGAGTCTGAGCATCTGAGCCTCGGGCGTGGTGGCGGCTCTGTGCCGGCCTCCGGCCGGGGCCGTGCGCCCTGGGATTGCCTAGATCATGTAGGCCCGGGCCACGCGGAACACGTCGTCGTAGGAAAGCCCGGCCTTGATGGCCAGGCTCATCTGCGCGGCCATGTCCATCTTGCGGCGCGTGGCCAAAAGCGTGGTGTCGCGGATGACCCCCAGGTGCCGCCCGACGAACTCGGGCTCAAGCCCGTCGGCGCAGAGCGAGAGGCCCTCGGCAAAGAATCCGGCGTGCAGGTGCGGCAGGTAGTTGTTGAGGGATTGCTTGCCGCTGCGCCGCGTGCTGATGGCGTAGAACAGCAGCTTGACCACCAGCCGGTCGTCTTTATGCTTGTGGTCCACGCCGAGGAGCGTGGGCAGGACGGCGTCCTTCTCGGTCACGGTGGCCATGAGCGCCGTGGCCAGCTCGAAGGTGCGCTGCTCGTGGAACGGCGTGGTGCCCGCCAGGGCGTTGAGGCCCAAAAGCGTCAGGCGCGGGTTCTCGGACCCGGCGATGCCCATGAGCGCCCGGCGCATCATCTCCATGCGGCGGCGGAACTCGGTCAAGAGCACCCCGCGCTTGGCCCGGGCCAGGGTCAGGGCCAGCTCCGGGGCCATTTCCGATTGGGCTGTGTCGAGCAGGTGGCGGATGTAGGGCTCGGAGGTGTTCTCGGCCTCCACAGCCAGGAGCGCGAGGTCCTTCTTGGCATCCAGGAGCTTCTTGATGGACAGCCAGTAGGCGGCCAGGGCCTCCACGGGCATTTCCAGGA
>CAZXZF010000056.1:0-13238 GCA_964645095.1 uncultured Desulfocurvus sp.
CGCGCACCGGCCTGGCCGTGGTCATCATCAAGCTGCACGACGAGGTCAAGAGCCCGGGCGACGTGTTCGACGACCTGAACCTCAAGCTGGCCTCGGTTGGCGGTCTGCCGGAGGGCGCTGGTCCGGTGAACTTCATCAAGGACTTCGGGGACCCGACCACGCTCATGCTCACCGTGGCCTCGCCGCTGGAGGGCGAGGTGGAGCTGACCCTGCGCGCCAGGCAGGTGCAGCAGGGCATTCTGGACCTGCGCGGCCCGACTTCCGACCCGGTGCCCGCCGCCAGCCTGGAAAATGTCACGGCCAACGCCACGGCCAACGCTTCAGGCCGAGTGACCCTGGTGCAGGTGCTGCCAGCCTCGGCCACGGAGCAGTCCGTGCGCCGCAAGGTGGAGCTCTTCGCCCGCTACCTGGCGGACAAGGGCCTGGCGCGCGATGTGCGCCTGAGCATCAAGCCCGGCCTGGCCCTGCTCGACGCCCAGACGGACACGGACGATGCCGGGCTGCTCTCGGCTGTGCAGCGCTTCGTTGAGGACCGTCTGCGGGCCTCGGAGTTCCACCCCGACGCCTGGCCCGTGGCCATCGTGCGCGACCCGGCCAAGGCGGCCGAGGCCCTGGCCCAGGTGGCTGGCAGCCGCTACGCCTTCCGCGACCTGGAGACCTACACCGACGAGATCATGCGCACCCTGCAGGCCCTGCCCGACGTCTCGCGCGTGACCCGCTGGGGCGTGCGCGACGAGGCCGTGTACCTGAACTATTCCCAGGAGCGTCTGGCGGCCTACGGCTTCGGCCCCTTGCAGATCAAGAACGTCCTGGGTGCGCGGAACATCCGCCAGGGCGGCGGCGTGGTGGAGGCTGCGGGCAAGTCCATGCTCGTGGACCCCTCGGGCGAGATCGTCAGCGAGGACGAACTGGGCGGCGTGGCCGTGGGCCGCGCCAAGAACGGCGCCCTGGCCTATTTGCGCGACATGGTGGACATCGAGCGCGGCTATGTGAGCCCGCCTGCCAAGCGCCACTACCACGTCATCCGCGACGCCAAGGGCAACTGGGCGCGCATGCCTGCCGTGACCCTGGCCATCACCATGAAAAGCGGCGAGCAGATCGGCACGTTTTCCAGGGTGGTGGACCAGACCCTGGCGAACCTCAAGCAGCGCCTGCCAGCGGACCTCGTGTTCTCGCGCACCTCGGACCAGCCCCAACAGGTGGAGGACAAGGTCGACCTGTTCATGACCAGCCTGTACGAGGCCATCATCCTGGTGGTGCTGGTGTCCTTCGTGGGCTTCCGCGAGTGGCGCTCGGCCCTGCTCATGGCCCTGTCCATCCCCATCACCCTGGCCATGACCTTTGGCATGATGAACTTGCTGGGCATCGACATCCAGCAGATCTCCATCGCCGCGCTGATCCTGGCCCTGGGACTCCTGGTGGACGACCCCGTGGTGGCCAACGACGCCATCAAGCTGGAGCTGCGGGCCGGCAGGTCCTATGATGTCGCGGCCTGGCTCGGGCCGACCAAGCTGGCCAAGGCCATCATGTACGCCACCATCACCAACATCGTGGCCTACCTGCCGTACCTGATGCTCTCCGGCGACAAGGGCCGCTTCCTGTACTCGCTGCCCGTGGTCATCGGCTGCTCGCTGGTGGCCTCGCGCATCGTGTCCATGACCTTCATCCCGTTCATCGCCCAGTACCTGCTGCGGCCTGGGCGCAATGCGGGCAAGAGCATCGCCGACCTGCGTGAGCAGGGCCTCACCGGGCGCTACTACCGCCTGGCCAGTTCGCTCATCGAGCACCGCTTCAAGGCCCTGGGCATCTCGCTGGTCATCGTGGTGGTGGCCTTTGTCATGAAGGCCCAGCTCAAGGACCAGTTCTTCCCCTATGACCTCTCGCACCTGGCCTACGTGGACATCTGGCTGCCCGAGGACGCCTCGGTGCAGGCCTCGGACCAGGCCGCGCGCAAGGCCGACGCCGTCATCGGCCAGGCTGCGGCCCAGTATGCCCTGGATCATCCGAAGAGCGGGGGCAAGGACAGGCAGGTGGTCAAGACCATGACCGCCTTCATCGGCGCTGGCGGCCCGCGCTTCTGGTTCTCCGTGACCCCGGAGCTGGGGCAGCCCAACTACGCCCAGATCCTGCTGGAAATTAACGACGTGCATGATACCGAGGGCTTCATGGAGTACCTGCAGCCCCGGCTCACGGCGGCCATGCCCGGGGTGCGCGTCAGCGCCCGCAGGCTGGAGAGCGGCCCGCCCGTGGGCATCCCGGTGCAGCTCCGGCTCTCCGGCGACGACATCCCGACCCTGCGCGCCCAGGCCGAGACCCTCAAGGGCATCCTGCGCGAGCGGCCCGACACCGACCGCGTGCAGGACAACTGGGGCGCGGAGATCTTCCGCGCGCACCTGAAGATCGACCCGGACAAGGCCGCCCTGGCCGGGGTGACCAACCAGGACGTGGCGCGGTCCTCGGCTGCGGGCATGAACGGCTTTCTGGTCACGAGCCTGCGCCAGGGCCGCATCGAGGTGCCGGTGTTCGCGCGCTTGCGCATGGAGGAGCGCGCGGGCATGGAGGACATCAAGAACCTCTACGTCAGCTCCGCCGACGGCGCGGGCAAGGTGCCGCTGGGCCAGATCTCCACGGTGTCCTGGGGCCTGGAGACGGAGAAGATCGCCCGGCGCAACCACTTCCGCACCATCACCGTGTCCTGCTTCACCGCGCCCGGCGTGCTGACCAGCGAGGTCATCCAGGCCGTCAAGCCGCAGCTCGATTCCTTCACGGCCCAGCTGCCGCCGGGCTACAGGCTGGAGATCGGCGGCGAGTACGAGGAGCAGACCAAGGGCTTCGGCGAGATGGGCATGGTCATGGGCGTGTCCATCCTGTCCATCTACCTGGCGCTGCTGTTCCAGTTCCGCAATGCCGTGAAGCCGCTCATCGTCTTTGCCGCCGTGCCCTACGGCATGGCCGGGGCCTTCACCTCGCTGTATATTGCGGGCGCGCCCTTCGGGTTCATGGCCTACCTCGGCATCGTCAGCCTCATGGGCGTCATCGTCAGCCACATCATCGTGCTCTTCGACTTCATCGAGGAGCGCCGGGCCGAGGGCGACGACCTGCGCATGGCCATCCTGGACGCGGGCATCATGCGCCTGCGGCCCGTCATGATCACCGTGGCCGCCACGGTCTTTGCCCTGGTGCCGCTGGCCCTGCACGGGGGGCCGCTCTGGGAGCCGCTGTGCTATGCCCAGATCGGCGGGCTCACCGTGGCCACCTTCGTGACCCTGCTCATGGTGCCGGTGCTCTATTCCATCGCCGCCTTTGACTTGAAGATCGTGGACTAGGTTCCAGGCCGCTGAAAACGCATCATCTGCTGCGCTGCCGCGAAAATTTCAAGCCCTCGCGTATGTCGAATACGCGGCGGGCTTGAGAATTTTCTTGCGCCTTGCATCTGACGCTTTTTGAGCGGCCTGGGAAGCCGAGTGTGCCGACGGTCCGGGACCGAGGCGTCTGGACTTCCGTCCCGAGTCAAAGGGCCGGGTTGGCGAGCGGCAGCTCGCGGCCCGGCCTTTTGATTCGGATGGAGGGGGTCCGGGGGGAATCATTTCCCCCCGGCGGGGTCCAGGGGCGGAGCCCTGGCGGTTGCGCGGAAAATGAAAGACCCCTGCCTGGGCGTTCAGGCAGGGGCCGGAGAGGATGGCGGCCGCGCGCGTCCCTCAACACGCGCGGCCGCACCGCATGGGAGGGGAGAGTTACACTGCCGTCTCGCCGCGTTCGTTGGTGCGGATGCGGACAGCTTCTTCAACGTTGAGGACGAAGATCTTGCCGTCGCCGATGGCGTTGGTGTTGGCGGCCACGCGGATGGCGTCCACCACCGGGGCTGCGAGGGCGTCGGTCACCACCACTTCGATCTTGACCTTGGCCTTGAACACCACCTGGTATTCAGCGCCGCGGTACATCTCCATATGCCCCTTCTGGCGTCCGTAGCCCTTGACTTCGGTGATGGTCATGCCGTGCACGCCGGCCTTGTCCAGGGCGTCCTTGACCTCGTCGAGCTTGTGCGGCTTGATGATCGCTTCTATCTTCTTCATGGCGTATCTCCTGAAGCCTAGCGGTGGGTCTTGTTGATGGAGAACTCGGGGTAGCCGATGACGGCCACTTCCGCCATGTCCAGGCCTTCCTGCTCCAGTTCGGGGGCCACGCGCATCTTCACGAACCTGTTGGAGACCTTGAAGAAGACGTACATGACCACGAAGACGAAGACGATGTTCACGCTGACGCCCACGAGCTGCGCCACGAACTGGCTGGCGTCGCCGTAGAGCAGGCCCTTGACGGTGCCGTCCACGCCGTTGAGCTTGTCGCCGTAGGTGCCGTCGGCAAAGAGGCCGAGGGCGATCATGCCCCAGGCGCCGTTGACGCCGTGGACGGAAATGGCGCCCACGGGGTCGTCGATCTTGAGCACGTTCTCGATGAAGAGCACGCTCATGCAGAGCAGCACGCCGCTGATGGCGCCGATGAGCACGGAAGCGATGGGGGTGACGAAGCCGCAGGGCGCGGTGATGGCGACCAGCCCGGCGAGCAGGCCGTTGGCGGCCATGGAAACGTCGGGCTTGCCGAAGCGCAGCCACATGTAGAGCAGGGCGGTCATGCTGCCGCCAGCGGAGGCCAGCATGGTGTTCACTGCCACGACGCCGATGCGCATGTCGCCGCCGGCCAGGGTGGAGCCGGCGTTGAAGCCGAACCAGCCAAAGGCCAGGATGAGGCAGCCGGCAATGGCCATGGGGATGTGGTGGCCGGGGATGGCGTTGGCCGTGCCGTCGGGGCGGAACTTGCCCATGCGCGGGCCAAGGACCATGGCGCCAGCCAGGGCGGCCACGCCACCGGTCATGTGCACCACCGAGGAGCCGGCGAAGTCGAGCACGCCGTGACCCAGGGAGAAGTTGGCGCCCAGCTGAGAGAGCCAGCCCGCGCCCCAGACCCAGTTGGCGTACAGCGGGTAAACGAACATGGAGATGAAGAAGCCGTAGATGACGAAGTGCTTGAAGGTCCAGCGCTCGGCCATGGCGCCAGTGGGGATGGTCGCCGTGGTGTCCATGAAGACCATCTGGAAGAGGAACATGGTCAGCACTGTGGTGTCGTAGACATCGCCGCCCAGGAAGAAGCCCTTCATGCCCCAGAGGCCGAAGTCCTTGCCGAACAGGGTGAGGACGAATTCCTCGTTCAGCAGGGTGCCGCCGCCAAGGGTGGCCGCGCCGCCGCTGCCGCCCATCTGCAGGGCGAAGCCGGTGGCCCAGAAGCCGAGCATGCCGATGGCGTAAACCATCATGTTCATGCCCATGGTGTGGCCGGCGTTCTTGGCCCGGGTGAAGCCCGTCTCGGCCAGGGCGAAACCGGCCTGCATGAACATGACCAGGAAGCCGCAGATGAGCACCCAGACCATGTTGATGGCGATGCGGTTGTGGCCGATGACGTCGGCAAGCTTGACGGCCAGGGGTTCCGTGGCGGCCATCTTTTCCATGTCCTCGGCCGTGGGCGCGCCGCTGGTGGCGTTGACCACGTCCGCTGCGGTGCCGATGGTGACGCCGGTGGGATCCGGCTTCGGGGGATCGCCCGCAAAGCAGGTGCCGGTGCCCGCGAGGACGACCAGAGCCAGAGTAAGCGCCAGGAGAATGTTCTTGAGCATGATGCCCTCCCAATGAAGTAATGAAAAACGCATGGCAAGTGTATGGCAAGAAGCGGGCCAATAGGTTGCTATGCTGAAATGATTAGATTAATTTTGTGTTATGGCGATCCAGTTGCATGCATATATCTCGAAAATGTAAATTTACGTAAATATTTTGTGAATAAGAAACCAAGGCATGTTTGCTGTACATCTAAATAACTTGCTGCAATAAATGGATTAACTTTACATCGCTGGATTATTCTTCGCGAGGGTTTTTCGGGACTGAGGGCACATTCCCGGGATATGATTTCTAAATTGTAGAATTTATCAAAAATATCAAAGTGAGGCCTGAGTAATACATTTTAAATTTTTATTTCAGTATGTTAATTATCTCTTGGGCTGAGTGGCCAAAGTCCTTGTCTGGGCGTTTTGGGCGGATTTCCCTGGAAAATTAAAGTTTGCCGAAAGCTTCTCAGCGAATGTCGCAATATTGTAAGTTTTGCTGATACGGGGGCGCTGGGCGTTGGTCAACGTTGACAGCACCGTCGAGTCTTCGTGCGCATGCGGGCGGAGCACGGAACTCGTTCCTTGGGCGGCCCTTCCCTGCACCCAGCCAAACAACAAGGCGAACGTGCCGGAGATCTTGCGCTTGGCGCGCGCCCACGGCCTTGACATCGACCGTTCCAGCACCACCTTCTTCCTGGGCCGGGGAACCCTGTCCACGGCGGGCCAGGGCAGCTCGCCGCCAAACGGAAGTCCGCGTTTGCGCCCATGCCGCGCAGCGCCTGAAATGGCGCGACCTGCTTCGGCCTGCGGACGGGACGCGTGGAGGGATTGGGAAGTCGGGCGGAACGCAAGGATTTCCGAGCTTCCGACGCCCGCAGGGGGTTTTCAAACCCCGCCGGGTAGGGTATGACGGATTCCAGGTAAACCCTTTTGGAGGCCATCATGATTGGCGAACTGCTTCAGCCCATGCACCTGCTTCTGATCCTAGTCATTGCCCTGCTGTTGTTCGGCCCGGGCAAACTGCCGCAGATCGCGGCCAACCTTGGCAAGAGCATCCGTGAGTTCAAGGGCGCCCTGACCGCCCAGGAAGAAGTCACGGTTGCTCCGCCTGCCCAGCAGCCTGTCCAGCAGCCAGCCCCGGCCCCGTCCGCGCAGGCTCAGGCACAGCCCGTGCAGCCCCAGGCCGCCCAGGCCACCCAGGCTCCGGCCGAAGCTCCCAAGCAGGAGCAGAAGAGCGCCTAGTGGCTGCTCTGCCTTCCGAGAACCGCACAACGCAGGGCGTTCCGGTCCGGCCTCTCCGGGCCGGAAGTCTTTGCGTCTGCCCTGTCGCCCAATGAGCAACCCGGCGGCAGCGTGGATCTGACCTACTACCTCTCCACCTACGGTTACCTGGCGCTGTTCATCGGCACCTTCCTGGAAGGCGAGACCATCCTCATCATCGCTGGCTTTGCGGCGTTCAACGGACATTTGTCGCTGCCCCTGTGCATCCTGGCGGCGTTTTTGGGCAGCTTCGCAGGCGACCAGACAGCCTTCTACGTGGGCCGCTACAACAAGCGCCTGCTGGAGACCAAGCTCAAGAAGTGGGAGTGCCGCATCGAGCGGGTGCACCGGTTGCTGGAGAAGCATCAGGTGCTGCTGCTCCTCAGCTTCCGGTTTTTCTACGGCTTCCGCAACGTCACGCCCTTTGCCGTGGGCACCTCGAACATCTCGCCCTGGCGCTACTTCTACCTGAACGGCATCGGCGCGGCGGTGTGGGCTGTGTCCTTCGCACTGGGCGGGTACTATCTGGGCGACGTCCTGGAGCGCTTCCTTCAGGAAGCCAAGTGGTGGGTGGCCGGGGGCCTGTTCGGCGTCATCATGCTCATCTGGATCATCAAGACCATCCGCAACCGGTTGCGCACCCCAAAATGCTAGCTGGCCTCACGGCGTGCGGACGCGCTCAATCAGCCCCTTGGGCAGATTCGCGCTGAGCGCGTCCCAAAGCTCGAAGACCTCAATCCCTGGTGCGTTTGAGCCCTGCAGCACGGCCCTGGCCTTGCCTTGATCCTGGCCGTGGTAGGCCTGGGTCAGGCCCTCGTTCAGCGTGAGCACGGCCCCGCGCATGGCCACGCCGATCATGAGCCCCACCCCGTCGCTGAAGGCCATCACCGGGCGGCGCTCCGAGAGCGAGCCCCGGCCAGCCTCTTCGCGTACGCCCAGCACATCGTACTTGGCGATGACGTCGAAGTTGAGTCCGCTCGCAAGGATGGTCTCAAGCATCTCCTGCTCCTGCACCACCAGCACCAGCCGTTGCTTCTCCAGCCCGATCTGCAGCCCGAACCCGGCGCCGCCCACGCCCACAAAGGCCGGCGCGCCCCAGTTGCCGTCGCCCGTGCGGGTGACGATGACGCCGCCGCCGCCGTGCACGGAATAGTAGAAGCCGGCCTGGTACACGCCAGGGAGCACGATGACCGCGCGGGCGTCTTCCAGGGCGTAGTCCAGGATCTGGTGGCGCGTGGCGGCGCGCAGCTCCTTGAGGGTGCGGGCGGACTCGGAGACCAGCCCTGCGCCCAGGGCGCTGCGCGGGCTCGCCTGCCCGGAAGGCGCGGGCCTGGCGGCGGCGCAGGCCGAGAGCGTGCCCACTGAGAGCAGGCACAGGCAGGTCAGGGCAAGGAATTTGCGGGTCATGGGGACTCCGTGGGTCGCCCGGTGAGGGCTTCGAGCGTGGCCAGGCGCTGGAGCGTGTCTGCCGGACCTGGCTTGCCGGGGCTGTCCAGCAGCTCGCGCAGCAGGTCCACGCCGTCAAACAGGGCCTGGGTGACATCCTCGCGCGGGGCGAGCTGGCCCTTGCGCAGGCTGTCCAGGACGTTCTCCAGCCGATGGGCGGCGGTTTCCAGGCTCTTCAGATGCAGCAGGTTCGCCCCGGCCTTGATGGAGTGCGCATCGCGGAACACGGCGTTCAGCAGGTCGCCTTGCGGTTCTTGGGGCAGGCGTTCAAGCTCCAGCAGTCCGGCCTCCAAGGCCCCCAGGCGCTCCGAGGCCTCCTCGGCAAAGGCGGCCAACACTTCCGGGTCGGTCTCAAGCATTGCGTTACCCCCGCTTGCGTTCATACTCCTGCACCAACTGCATTGCCTTCTCCGGGATGCTCTCCAGGTCCGGCTTGGATATCTGACAGTCCGCTCCCACGGACTGGCCTTTGTGGCGCAGCTCGTCGGTGATGATGGAGGAGTACAACACGACAGGCAGGTTACGCAATAATGCGTCGTGCTTGAGGTTCTTGGTCAGGGTAAAGCCGTCCATGAGGGGCATCTCGATGTCCGAGATGACGATGTCCAGGAAATCGTGGATGGGCCGGCCCTCGGCCACGGCCTGGCGGGCCAGCGCGCGCGCGGTTTCGAGGGCCTCCTGGCCGTTGGAGGTGATGGTGGGCGTGATGCCGGCGCGCGTCAGGCTTTTTTTCAGCATCAGGCGGATGGTTGCGGAGTCGTCGGCCACCAGCGCCTTCAGTTCGCGCGGGGCCACAAAGGTCGGGGCCGTTGCGGCCAGGTCGTCCTCGGGCGAGAGGTCGGCAATGATGGTCTCCAGGTCCAGGAGCTGGATGAAGTGGCCGTCGCGCTCGACGAGCCCGATGATGGCCTGGGTGCCGGTCTTTGGCAGATAGCCGTCGGGCGGGATGACCTCGGGCCAGCCCACGCGGTGGATGCCCGTGACCCCGGAGACGACGAACCCGGTGACGGCCTTGCTGAACTCGGTGACGATGACGTTGTCCAGCTGGGCCGGGGCCTTTGTGATGTTCAGCCAGACCGCGAGGTCGATGACAGGCAGGATGTGGCTGCGCAGGGGGATGATGCCCCGGAAGCTGGGGTGCGTCGCTCCGGGCAGCGGTTCCAGGCCAGGGCTCTCGATGACCTCCATGACCTTGGCCACGTTGACGCCAAAGGAGTGCCGCACGCCCGGCACCCCCGGACCAGCGTCACTGTCGATGTGAAACTCCAGTATTTCCAGTTCATTGGTGCCGGTATCAAGCAAGATTCCGGTCTGCATGACATCGGCGCTGGTGTCGGCGTTCTGGTTTTTCATGGGAAATACCTACCGCGCACAGGCAGGCCTGTCCAGTATGGTGATGCGAAAATGAGTGGGCTGGTGCGGTTTGTGTCCCGCGAGGGGTTCTGCTAGAAGTGGCGTGCCCGGAAGGACTCGAACCTTCGGCCGTCAGCTTAGAAGGCTGATGCTCTATCCAACTGAGCTACGGGCACGCACGAGGAACCATTCACTAATCAAGCTATGGGGCGCGGTCAAGGCCTGCGTCCGCAAGGTCGTCCGTGACGCACGCCCAAACCTTCCAAGATTTTCTGGACCGCCTGGACAGCCTGGGCCTGTTCCACATGGACCTGACCCTGGACCGCATGGCCGCCTTTGTAAAGCGCTGCGGGCTGCCGCGCTTCCCGGTGCTGCACGTGGTGGGCACCAACGGCAAGGGCTCCACCGCCACCATTCTGGCCGAGCTGCTGCGCGCCCACGGCCTGCGCGTGGGGCTCTACACCAGCCCGCATTTCGTCAGCGTGCGCGAGCGCATCCTGGTGGACGGGCTCATGCTGCCCGAGGACGCCTGGGCGCGCCTGGGCAAGGCGGTCCTGCGCCAGTCCGAAGGCCTTGGCCTGACCTACTTCGAGCTGCTCACGGCGCTGTGCGTCCTGGCCTTTGAGGACGCGGGCGTCGATGTGGCGGTGATGGAGGCCGGCCTGGGCGGGCGCTATGACGCCACCAATGTCCTTGAGCCCGCGCTCACGGTGTTCACGCCCATCGGGCTCGATCACATGAACGTGCTCGGTGGCACCCTGGCCGAGATCGCGCAGGACAAGGCCGGGGCCATGCGTCGGCCTGCGCGGGGGGGCGGGCTGGCCATCTCCGCCCGCCAGGAGCCCGAGGCCTGGGAGGTGCTGCAACGCGTGGCCAAGGAGGCCGCAGCCGAACTGGTGAGCGTGGGCGGGGTGCTCTCGTACTCCCGCGCCAAGGGCCGCGTGACGCCCGGCCCTTTGGGGAAAGGTTTTGTCCGGCCCATGACCGGCCTTTCCTTAAGCCTGCCCGGCCTGCACCAGCAGGACAACGCCCGCCTGGCCCTGGCCGCCTTCGCGCTCTGGTCCGCGCGGATGCGCCTGCCGGTGTTCGAGGAGGCCTGCCGCGACGCTTTCCAGCGTGCCTTCATCCCCGGCCGCATGCAGCATGTGCCAGCCGGGGCAGGGTATCCGGAATTGATTTTGGACGGCGGGCACAACGCCCACGGCCTGGCGGCCTTGAAGGCCTCGCTGGACGCGGACGCCGTCCGTCCGTCCGCCGTGGTCTTCGGCTGCCTGCGCGACAAGCCGCTCGACGCCATGCTGCCCCTGGTGCGCAGCCTTACTGATGGGATGATCTACGCCACGGGCATTCCCGGTTGCCCGCGCGCCCTTGCGCCGCAGGAGCTGGCCGGGCTTCTGGGGCCTGGGGCCGTGCCTGCGGCGGATGTCCATGCTGCGCTGAGGGAATTGGCGGGCGGTGCCGGACCGGTGCTTGTCTGCGGTTCCTTGTATTTGCTGGGCGAGTTTTATACTACACACCCAGGCCTGCTTGAGCGTCCGTCGTGATCCAGCCGCCAAGCCGTCCCGCCCCATTGGAGGATCTGCCGTGACCACATTGTTCCGCCACCTGCCCGCCGTGGACCAGTGCCTCAACGCCCTGGCCGCGGACACCAGCCGTCTGGCCAAGGCCCTGCAAGCTGTCCCGCGCCCGCTGGTCAAGGACCTGGTGAACGAGTTCCTGGACCTCGTGCGCGAGGAGATCCGCGCCGGGGCCTTTGCCGACGAGGCCGAACTCACCCTGGCCGCGCTCTATCCGCGCCTGCTGGCCTATGTGCGCCGGGGGGCCAAGCCGCGCTTCCGGCGGGTGCTGAACGCCACGGGCGTGG
Organism: uncultured Desulfocurvus sp.; assembly: GCA_964645095.1. Classification (GTDB taxonomy): domain Bacteria; phylum Desulfobacterota; class Desulfovibrionia; order Desulfovibrionales; family Desulfovibrionaceae; genus Humidesulfovibrio. The sequence goes on from CAZXZF010000056.1 coordinate 11,574, forward strand.
TGGTGCACACCAACATGGGCCGCTCGCTCCTGGCCCCGGAGGCCGTGGCCGCCGTGTCCGAGGCCGCCGCGCACTACTCGAACCTGGAGTTCGACCTGGCCACGGGCGAGCGGGGCAGCCGCTATGCCCATGTGGAGGGGCTGCTCTGCCGGCTCACCGGGGCCGAGGCCGGGCTGGTGGTGAACAACAACGCCGCTGCCGTGCTCATCGTGCTGGACACCCTGTGCCAGGGGCGCGAGGTCATCGTCTCGCGCGGGCAGCTTGTCGAGATCGGCGGGAGCTTCCGCATCCCCGAGGTCATGGCCAAGAGCGGGGCCATCCTGCGCGAGGTCGGGGCCACCAACCGCACGCACCTGCGCGACTACGAGGCGGCCATCACCCTGGAGACCGCAGCCTTCATGAAGGTCCACACCTCCAACTTCCGGCAGGTGGGCTTTGTCAAGGAGGTTCCGCTCTGCGAGCTCAAACCCCTGGCCGCCACCTTTGGCCTGCCGGTCATCGAGGACCTGGGCAGCGGCAGCCTGCTGCGCTTCGACGCCGACGGCCTGCCCGGCGAGCCCACGGCGGCAGAGTCCATCGCCGAGGGCGCGGACGTGGTCACCTTTTCCGGCGACAAGGTCCTGGGCGGGCCGCAGGCGGGCATCATCGTGGGCCGGCGCGAGATCATCGAGCGCATCAAGAAGAACCCGCTGAACCGCGCCCTGCGCATCGACAAGCTGACGCTGGCCGCCCTGGAGGCCACCCTGCGCCTGTACCTGGACCCGGACCTGGCCAAGGGCCGCGTGCCCACCCTGGCCATGATGACCCGTTCCCTTGTGTCCCTGCGCGCCCAGGCCGCCCGCCTGGCCGGGCTCTTGAGGAAGCGCCTGGGCGGATGCCTGGATGGGCGGCTTGAGGTGACCGTGCGCCGGGGCGTGTCGCGCGTGGGCGGCGGAGCCTTTCCCGAGGCCGACCTGCCCACGGCGCTGGTGGCCCTGTCGCCGGGCGCGGGCCTGGGCATGAACGTGGACGGCCTGCGCCAGGCGCTGCTCGCCACCGATCCGCCCCTGGTCGGTCGCGTGGAGGACGGCGCATTCTGCCTGGATCCGCGCACCCTTGATCCTTCCGAACACCCGTTGGTCCTTGACGCCCTGCGTCAGGCCCTGGGCGAGAGCTAGACGACCACGAAAACCACAGCTGGCCGGAAGAACTGGCCTGGAGCATCTCCGTGAGCAAATCGAAGCCCGAACTGGAACACTCTTCGCGCAACTGCTGGGACGTCTACGCCTCCGCTGCCGACCGCAAGGCGCTTGCCGCCTGCGCCGACGGCTACATGCGCTTCATCTCCACCTGCAAGACCGAGCGCGAGACCATCGACTACGTGCTGGACGCCGTGAAGAAGGCCGGGTTCAGCGAGACGCTTTCCGCCAAGACCAAGGCCTACGCCCGTGTGCTGCGCGGCAAGTCCATCCTGCTGGTGCGGCGCGGACGCAAGCCGCTGTCCCAGGGCTTCCGGCTGCTGGGCGCCCACGCCGACACCCCGCGCATCGACCTGAAGCAGCACCCGCTTTACGAGGACACCGACCTGGGCCTCATGAAGACCCACTACTACGGCGGCATCCGCAAGTACCAGTGGCTGGCGCGCGAGCTGGCCCTGCACGGCGTGGTGGTCAAGAAGGACGGCAC
>CAZXZF010000057.1:0-9827 GCA_964645095.1 uncultured Desulfocurvus sp.
GACTGCTCGCGCATGCGCTCGTCCTTGAAGGCGTGCAGGCTCTCCTGCTCGGCCAGCCGCGCGGTCAGGGCCTCGAGGTTCTGTCCGGCCACTTTAGCCTCGGCCTCCAGGGCCTGGATGCGCTCCTGGGCCTGGGCCAGCCGGGCCTGGAGTTCGGCTTCCTCGGCGCGGCGGGCCGAGGCCATGCGCGAACCGGTCTCGGCCAGGCGGGTGCGCATGGCCTCGGCCTCGGAGGCCAGGGTGGCGTGGGCTTCATGGGCGCGGCGCAACTCCTCGCGGGCGGCCTGGGTCTGGGCCTGGGCCTCTTCCACCTCGCGCCGGGCCAGCAGGGTCTGGCTTTCGGCCTTGGCCACGGCCTGATCGGCCTGGGCTTTGGCCTTGCGCAGCTCCTCGCGGGCGGCGTCGGCTTCTGCGCGGGCGTTGTCGATCTCCTTGAGGGCCAGCTCGCGCGCGTCTTCCACCTCGCGCTGGGCGGCCAGGGAGGACTGGGCCTCGGCCAGCCGGGCTTCCAGCTCTGTGCGTCTGGCTTCCAGGATCTTGACGTTGGCGGCGAGCGTGTCCAGGCGCGCCTGGGCGGCGGTGTATTGAGTTTTGAGCGCGGCCAGCGCGCCGGACTCGGCTCCGGCCGCGAGCCTTGCGGCCTGTTCCCTTGCGGCGGCCAGCTCGGCCTTGAGGGTCTCCTGGGCCGCCAACTGGGTCTTGCCCCAGGTTTGGGCCTGGGCCAGTTCGGCGGCCAGGGAGGCTGCATGATCTCTGGTCTGGCGCAGGGCGGCCGAGGCCTGGCGGGCGGCGTCCATGGTGCGCCGGAGCTCGTTTTCGCGCTGGGCCACCAGGGCGCCCAGGCGTTCGGCTTCAGCCGTGCTGGCCGCGTTTGCGGCGGCGGGGGCTGGCGGCCGCGCAGCGGCGTTTTCGGCCCAGGCCAGGAAATGTCCGATGAGCATGCGCTCGAAGAAGCGCTCCACGTCCTCGTGGGCGCGGCCGCGGGAGTCCTTTTCCACCCAGGATTCGCGCACCAGATCGTCGTAGGCCCGGCGCATCAGGCGCAAGACCTTGAGTGAGGAGGGCATGTCCAGTCCGGCCTGCTGGTGCAGCCCAGCCTGTTCGCGTCCCAAAAGCGCTGCAGGGTCGGTCTTGTGGTCGGCGCTCGCCGAGGGGCGGCCCTCGGCGTCCAGCACCTGGGCCAGCACGCGGGAGCTGCCGAGCACGGCGCTCTCGACGGTGTCCTCGGCCAGGGGCTGCCCTGCGTGCTCGGCCAGCCGCCGCAGGCGCACGGCCAGCCAGGGGCCGTTGGCCAGGGCCAGTCCGGCCAGGGTCATGATGTCAGAGGGGGCGTTGTCGCTCATGAGGCTCCTCAAGACTGGGCGTGGTCAGGGCTAGGGCCTGTTTCCAAAAGATGGATTTTGTTTCCCTGGCGAGGAAAGAGACGATTTGGGGCCAGGGATAGTACTCATGCGGTACAGCCCTGGCGCCAAATCGGCTCATGACGACGTCCAGGGGGCCAAAGACACTTTTAGAAACAGGCCCTAGTGTCGGGACATTCCGCCTTTGCCGTTGGCCGGGCTGGGCAGGGCGGACAGGAGCTTGTCGGCCCACTGGAAGGAGGTGTTGTAGGCGTCGGCCACGGAGCCCGTGGGCAGGGAGAGCTTCAGGGCAAACTCCGCCATGTCGTCCCAGCGGGTGTCCTCGATGGCCTGGGCGATGCCGAGCCAGGGGGCGTAGGGGCCGGGCTGGCCGCAGAGGCCTGCGCGCATGTCGTCGTCCAGGGCCAGCTTCTCCAGCACGCAGTCCATGGGCATGTCGAGCATGGCCGGGAGCAGGGAGAACAGGCCGAGCAGGAACAGGCTTTCGGCCTGATCGCGCCGGTCCGAGGCCACGGCCAAAAGCTCGAAGAACTTGGCCCGCTGGGCCGAGAGGTGCAACAGCTCGCGGGCCTTGGTGGAGGGCGTCAGGTCGGCCATGACCATGACCCGAAGCCAGGCGCAGAGGTGCGTCCATCCGGCCAGGAGCACGGCCTGGCGCACGGAGGAGACCTTCTTCAGGAGGCCGAAGTGCGCGGAGTTGAGCATCCCCAGCACCCGGTAGGACACCGAGGCGTCGGCCTCGATGGCGGCCACCAGCTGGTCCGTGGCCGGCTCCGGGTGGGACAGCAGGTCCAGCAGGTTCATGCGGGTGGTTTCCGCAGCGGAGACCTTGCGCTGGGTCAGGGTCTTGGGCTCGCGGAAGAAGTGCCCGGCGAAGAGGGTGAACCCCAGGGCCCTGGCCAGGCGCTCGGAGTCGTGGCTCTCCACGCGCTTGGCCAAGAGGGTCAGACCCCTGGCCGAGAGCGCCTTGGCCGTGGCTGTCAGGCCCTTGAGTCCGCCAGAGGGGTCGCGCATGTCCAGGATGACGATGTCCACCAGGTCGAACAGGGGGCTGTCCGTGGGCAGGGTGCCGGTCAAGTCCAGGGCCAGCTGGTAGCCGTCCTTGCGCAGGTCGCGCAGGGCGTCCACGTAGGCGTCGTCGGTGAGGTCGTCCTGGGCGATGACCGGCAGCACGCAGCCCGGGCCCAGAGCCTTGGGCACGGCCGTGACCACTGCCGGGCCGGGCAGGTGGATCAGGGCCTTGTGCGGCATTGCGCAGGTGTCCATGCACGCGGGCAGGCACTGGATCACCGAGAGGGTGGCCTGTACCGGGTCCGTGAACTCGGAGTAGGTGTGGTCCAGGCACCGGCGATAATAGTGGAAATACCCCCAGGTGTTCAGGGCGGAGTCGAGCACGGGCTGGCGGGCCACGAAGAGGGTTTCGTAATGGGGCTGGGGCATCATTTCGTGCAGTCCCTGGGTGAGATGTTTCGCTATATGGGACACGGGACATGGACATATCGCGAAACAAATGCTAGCGACTCCCATCATGAATGTAAAGGCACTGTTGGAGGATGGAGCGGGTGGAGAGTATCTCTCGCACCTGTTCAGCATAGAGCGCTACGCCTGGATGGCGCTGTCCTATGACATGGCCCTGGCAGTGGACATGGACGGCGCCATTCTTGAGGCCAACGCCGCCTGGGCCCGCGCCTCCGGCTATTGGCCCGAAGCCCTGCGCGGCCAGTACCTGCTCGAGTTCATGGATTTCGAGGACCGCGAGCGCGTGTTGTCCAAGTTCCAGTCGCTCATCACCAGCGACGCCGCCACCACCACCTTCGACTTCCGTTTCCGCTGCGCCGACGGGCAGTTCAAGCGTTTCAACTGGAACATGCTCTTCTCCCCGGACAACGAAATCTTTTACTGCATCGTCAAAGACTTAAGCGATGTCCACGACCTGCGCCACGCCGCCTACCACGACACCCTGACCGGCCTGCCCAACCGCCTCTTTCTCACCGACGCCCTGCCGCGGCTCATCGAAGCCGCCGCAGAGCACGACCACACCCTGGCCCTCATGTTCCTCGACCTGGACGGGTTCAAGAAGATCAACGACACCCTGGGCCACCAGGCCGGCGACGTCCTGCTGCAGACCGTGGCCGAGCGCCTGCGCCAGTGCATCTCGCGCCCGGAGAACTGCGTGCGCCTGGGCGGCGACGAGTTCGTGCTGCTGGAGACCTGGCCCTGCGACTGCCACGGGGCCGTGCGCCTGGCCGAGGGCGTCATCGCCGCCGTGAACCAGCCGGTGCACATCAACGAAAACGTGGTCCATGTGGGCGTGTCCATCGGCATCGCCCTGGCCCCCCAGGACGCCGAAGAGCCCGCCGCCCTCATGGAGCTGGCCGACCAGGCCATGTACCGCGCCAAGCGCGGCGGCAAGAACCGCTTCGTCTTCGCCTCGGAGTCTCTGGATGTCTGCGCCCCCGCGGGGCTTGAGTCCGCCGAGGCGAAAGCGTAGAGAAGGCCGCACCGGAGGCCTGCGGCATGCGCCGCCACAGCTAAAGCGCCCCGGCGGAGAACCCCATGCACCCCCCTGCCCGGAACCAGTCCACCCTGGCCGCCCTGACCACGGCCCTTACAGCCCTGGCCGTTGCCGCGGCCCTCAATTTCGCCTTCTGGTGGGTCCAGGGCCGTCCCCAGGACATTCCCGATGCCCTTGACCCGCGCGTGAAGAGCGCCTCCTTCAGCCCCTACCGCACGGGCCAGAGCCCCTTTGGCCGGCCCTTCACCCGCGCCGAGCTGGAACAGGACGTGGCCTTCGCCGCCGGGCACTTCGAGCGCATCCGCACCTACGCCAACGGCGCCCAGTTCGCCCCGGTGCCGGAGCTGGCGCAAAAGCACGGCCTCAAGGTCATCCTGGGGGCCTGGATCGGCGCCAACCTGAAGGACAACGAGCTGGAGATCGCCGGGGCCATCAAGGCCGCCAATGACTACCCGGACACGGTGGAGCGCGTGGTGGTGGGCAACGAGGTGCTGCTGCGCCGGGAGATCACCCCGGCGCTGCTCATCGACTACATCCGCCGCGTCAAGGCCGCGGTGAAGCAGCCCGTGACCTACGCCGACGTCTGGGCCTACTGGCTGGAGAACCCCAAGGTCGCGGCCGAGGTGGACTCCCTGACCATCCACATCCTGCCCTACTGGGAGAACACGCCCACGCCGATCGATCGCGTGATCCCGCACATGCTGGAGGCCCACGCCAAGATAGCCGCCGCCTATCCCGGCAAGCCCATCCTGATTGGCGAGATCGGCTGGCCCAGCGCCGGGCGCGTGCGCAAGGACGCCGTGCCGGGCCGCGTGGCCCAGGCCCGCTTCGTGCGCGAGATCATCAACACCGCCCATGAGCGCGGCATCGACTACAACATTTTCGAGCTCTTCGACGAACCGTGGAAGTTCGGGCAGGAGGGCACGGTTGGCGGCAATTGGGGCCTGGTGGACCTGGGGCGGCACATGAAGTTCCCGCTGACCGGCCCGGTGAGCGAGAAGCCGTACTGGCTCCTGGCGTTTTCCCTGTCCTCAATTGCTGCGGCGCTGCTCTGCGCCCTGGCGCTGTGCCTGCGGCCCCCGCGCGGTTTCGGGCGCACGGCGCTGCTGGCCCTGGCCGCCCAGGGCCTGTGCACGCTTCTGGCCGTCAGCGCGGAGCAGTCCCTGCGCCTGGCCTTTGGCGTGAACGGCGTCATCGGCGGCGCGCTCATGACCGGCGGCGGCGCGCTGTTGTGCCTGCTGGTGTTCAGCGAACTGGCCGACGTCGCCAGCGGACGCGGCCCGGGCCCTGTTCCGCTGGCGCCGGTCATCGCCCGGCTGGAGTCGCTGCGCGCGCTGCGCTTCAGGCCCTTTGACCGCGCCCTGGCCGTGGGCCTGCTGGACCTCGTCTTCGGGCTGGCCGGTCTGGCCCTCACCGTGGGCCTGATCATCGACCCGCGCTACCGCGACTTCCGCGTGGCCCAGTTCCTGCCCGTGGCCCTGTGCATGCTCCTGCGGCTTTTGGCCACGCGCGAGGCGCCCCGGCCCGTGGGCAGCCCGCGTGAGGAGTGGCTGCTGGTGGGCGTCTTCGTGCTCGGGGCGGTGTGGATTCCGGTGCAGGAGGGGCTGGTGAATCAGGCGGCCTGGGCCTGGAGCGCCACGCTGGTCCTGCTGGCCCTGCCCTGGGGGCTGTCCATTTACCGCCAGGGCCAGGCCGTGCGCCAGGGCCTGGATGTGCGCCGCGCCAGCTAGCTAGACGAGCGCATGCAGCTGCTGCACCAGGGCCTGTATTTCGGCCGGGCCCACGGGCTTTGGCAGGAAGGCCAAAGGCCTGGTGCTCTGCGCCCTGGCGCGGGTGTCGGGGTCGGTGTAGGCCGTGGCATAGGCCACCGGAGGGCCGCCTTGCTCCATCATCAGCCGGACGGTCTCGATGCCGTCGAGCTTTCCTTCCAGGTGGATGTCCATGAGCACCAGATCCGGGCGCACGCTGGCCAGCGCCGCCAGGGCGGCCTCGCCTGAGGCCACGCTGGCGCCCACCCGGTGTCCCAGGTGCCGGATGTGCATCTCCATGGCCAGGGAGATGATGCGCTCGTCCTCCACCACAAGAAAGACCAGGGGAGCGTTTGTCACAACTCCTCCACCGGGAAGACCAGCACGAAGCGCGCTCCGGCGTCAAGGCTCTGCGCCGTGACGCTGCCGGCCAGCTGGCGGGCCAGGCTGGAAATCAGGGTCAGGCCCAGGGTGGCCGGGCTTTCGAGGTTGAAGTCCTGGGGCAGGCCCGGCCCGTTGTCCTCCACGGCCAGCTCCACCAGCCCGTCGCGGCGCGCCAGCGACACGCGCAGGCGGCCACCCCGGCCATTGCGGAAGGCGTGCTTCACGGCGTTCATGACCATCTCGTTCAACACCAGCCCGCAGGGGATGGACCGGGTGACCGGCAGCCGCATGTCCTCCACGTCGAACTCCACCTGCACGGACGCGTCCGAGCTGGCCACCACGCGCTCCACCAGCCGGGGCACGTAGTCGCCCATGCTGACGCTGGACAGGTCGCTTGAGCCGTAGAGTTCCTCGTGCACCAGGGCCATGGCCGAGATGCGCTTCTGGCTCTCCTCGAACATGGACTTGTCCAGGGGCTCGATGACGTACTCGGCCTGGAGGAAGAGCAGGCTGGAGATGATCTGCAGGTTGTTCTTCACCCGGTGGTGGATCTCCTTGAGCAGGATCTCCTTCTCGTGCAGGGAGCGCCGGATCTCCTCCTCGGACTGCCTGCGCTCCGTGATGTCGATGCCGATGCCCGTGAAGTAGCTGCGCCCCTCGATCTCCAGGCGCACGGCAGAGAGGTAGAAGGGGATGCGCCTGCCATCCTTGGTTTCAAGCAGGGCCTCCTCGGCGCCGGCGCCGTCCTGGTTGACGCGCTCAATGGCCTTGGTGATGCGCTCGATGGCGTCGGGGTCGCCCCGGTACCAGTCCAGCAGGTGCATGTGCGAGAGCTCCTCGGAAGAGTAGCCCGTGATGACTTCGTGCGACTTGTTCCAGCGCACCAGCCGGCCCTCATCGTCGTAGAGGTAGACCAGACCGGGAATGCTGTTCAGGAGGGCATCGGCAAAGACGCGCTCGCGCCGCACCTCTTCCTCGGCCTGCTGGCGCGCATGGATGAAGCGCGCCTGCTGCGCGTTCTGGTAGGCCCGCAGCGACAGCTCGGAGGACATCAGGAAGAGCGCCTTGGCCACGCGGCCAAACTGCTCCGAAGACATGACCGGGACCTCGGCCAGGGCGGCCCTGAATTCTTCTGCGTCCGCGCCGATCTCGTCGGCATGGCGGAGCATGGCGTCCTCATCCAGGGCTTCGTTTTTCACCTGGCCGATGAGCCAGTTGGCGATGTGCTGGCCGCCGACGCTGATGCTCGCGCCCGCGTCCCACAGCCCCCCGCTCAGGCAGGGCTTGATGGTTGGGCCTTCCAGGTTGAGCCTGCCCAGCACGGCATCGGAGGCGTAGCAGTTGGCCAGGCCCTTCTCGGTTTTGCGGATGACCTCGCGGCACAGCCGGCAGAAGTTGCTCGGATTTGTGAGGGGCACGCCCTCCGGGGTGGTGATGATGGAGGCGACGTTCATGGACTCGGCAAAGGTGTCCTGGATGCGCTGGATGTCCTCAAGGTTGAACAGGTCGACAAAGCGGATGGAGGCCGGGCTGTCCAGCGGCTGGGTCAGGGCGAGGACCTGCCTGCGCAGCGCCTCCTCGGCCCGCTTGCGCTCGGTCAAATCAAGGCCGTAGGCGTAGTTCGTGTCCCCAAGGGCCATGTAGCCCCAGGAAATCGTCTTCTTTGAACCGTCCTTGCAGGTGCAGACGACCTCCATGGGTTCAATGGCCGTCTGGGTCTTGATGGCGTGAATGATCCTGCGGCTCCAGTCCGCCATGACCCGGCTGCGGTATTCCGGGTCGGGATAGGCCAGCGGCCACCAGTGCGCGGCGGTGGGCACTTCCTCCAGGGTATAGCCGAACAGCTTGACGAAGGTGGGGTTCACATAGTTGGAAACCTGATCCACGCCGGTTGACAGGTAGATGGCCAGCGGAACCGTTTCCACCATGGCCCGGAACGTCTCCTCGCTCCTGCGCAGGGCGTTTTCCGCAGCTTTGCGCTCGGTGATGTCCAGGCCATAGATGTTGACGAAGCCGTCCGCTGGAAGCGGGCGCGCGGCAAAGGCAAAGGCCCGGTCGCCGAGACTGATCTCAAAGTGCTGCAGCTCCCCGCTCACCAGCGCGCGGGAGGCGACAGCGGCATACTCTGCGGGCAGCTTCTGGCCCATCTGCACGCCCAGGTGCGCCAAGAGGCCCGCGCTGGCGCTGTTGCCCATGCGCAGCAGGCCGTCTGACCCGACGCGCAGCACCGGGCTTGGGTTTTCCTGGTAAAAGCGCGCCATGCTGCGCACCTCGGCCTGGGCCGCAAGCACCTGGCCGTAGGAGGCCGAGAGCCCGTCCTGCATGGTGTTCAGGACGCTCGCCAGCACGTCCAGCTCGTCTCCGGCGGGCTTCTTGTCCAGGACCAGGGGCCTGTTGTCGCCGCCCAGGCTGAAGGAATGCAGGTGCGCGGCAACGGCGGCCAGGTGCCGGGAGACCATGGTGCTGGTGAGCCAGAACAGCAGCCCGGCAACCAGGAGCACCAGGGCGGCGTTGAAGGCCAGGCCCAGCCGGGCGGTTCTCCAGGCCGCGAGGCGCAGGCTCTCCAGGTCGGCCTGGACGTGCAGCACGCCCAGGTTCTGGCGCTGGCCGTTGTAAACCGTCAACAGCGGGAACTCCCGGTCCAGCACGCCCGTGCTCCGCTGCACCCCGGACCGGACCACGCCGCCGGAGGCGTCGCGCACGCTGGCGTAGGTGATGAACCGGAAATGGCGGATGCCCTCCACATGCAGGGCCAGCTGATCGCGGTCGAAGTCCCAGAGGGAGGCGGCCACGCTCTTGGCCTTGGTGCTCTCGATGACCTCGAACTCCTCGTGCACGGTCGCCAGTGCGCCCTGGTACTCCCACCAGGCGCGCGCGCCGGCCAGGAGCACGATGAGCAGCGCGCTGAAGAAGAGCACGCGCTTGAGCAGGCGCCGGGTCAGGGGCTTGTGGACACGCAGAAGTGCGCCGTTCATGTCTTGGCCGCAGCCAGCCCGACCGTGGTCAGGCGCAGGGTGGTGCCGTCGCGCCGCATCTGGCGCAGGGCCTCGGCCAGCCTGGGCACGAGCTCCGCGTGGCGTTTGTGCAGGTAGATGTACATGTCGCGGCGTTCCAGCGGCGGACTCAGGGCGCGCACGCCGCGGAGGCCCCCTTTGCGAAGGACCTCCTGGCCCAGCAACAGGTCCACAACAACAACATCGGCGCGATTGCGCTCCAGCAGGGAGAACAGGGCTTCCTCGTTCTTGACGCTGGTCAGGGCGCGCACGCCTTCGGTGTTGGCCTCCACGATCTTCCAGCCGGTGATGAGGCCCACACTATGGGGCTTGAGGCCCTCCCAGCCTTGCACCTGGAGGTCCCGGCTCTTGGTGAACGCCGTGAACACGAACTCGTCCACGGGCTCGGGCACCATGACGAGGTTCGGATACAGGCGCTCCAACCCGGCGACGCGCGCGTAGTTGCCGTCGTCGATGCCCTGGCTGGCGTTCTGGAGGGCGCGTTCGGACGTCAGGTGGATGATGCGCACAGCCAGGCCGATGCGCCGGAAGGCCTCGGCCACGATGCGGTCCTCGTAACCGGAACCGTCCGGCCGGGAGCGGGGTGCGCTGTGGGCCGTGTTCAGCACCAGGGTCTCGGCCCCGGCGGCGCTGGCCGAAAGGACGAGAAACAGGCACAGCAGACCGGTCGCCAAGGGCATGGATGCTTCTCCAGGTTGCCGCAGATATAGCCACAAGCCTGCTCGGCGTGCAAATGGTATTTGCCTGCGGTCAAAATCTGCGGCCCGGCTCACTGCCCGGCCTCCACCTGTCCGGCTTGCGGCTG
>CAZXZF010000057.1:9927-13014 GCA_964645095.1 uncultured Desulfocurvus sp.
TTCATCTGGCGCAGGGCCTCGGCCAGCCGGGGCACGAGGTCCGCGTGGCGCTTGTGCAGGTAGATGTACATGTCCTGACGGGTCAGGGGGGGCTCCAGCACACGGATTCCAACGAGTTTCCCGTGCCGGACAACGTCCAGCCCCATGGCCGGGTCCACCAGCACCGCGTCAACGCGGTCTCTGGCCAACAGGGCGAAGAGCGCATCGATGTCCTTGACCTTCTCCACGGAGCGAGCGGACTTGACGCTGCCCTCCAGAATCTTCCAGCCGTTGATGAAGGCCACGTTGTAGGGCGCCAGATCCGCCCAGGCCGATATCCGCATGGCCGGGTCCCTGGTGAAGACCTTGATCTGGACCAGGTCCACGGGCTCGGGCACCATGACCAGGTTCGGGTACTGCTCCGAGTGCCCGGCGACCCGCCAGCAGTCGCCGTCGATGAGGCCTTGGTTCGCGCTGATGAGGCCGCGCTCCGGGGGCTGGATGGTGATGGAGACCTGCACCCCGATGCGGCGGAAGGCTTCCTTGACGATGCGGTCCTGCGGGCCGTTGCCGTCTGGCAGGGAGCGCGGCGCCCGGGCCGCAGTGTTCAGCACCAGCGGCCCGGCCCCCTTGGCGCACACCGGCAGGAGCAGCAGGAACAGGAAAAGCGCGGTCAGCAGACGCGCCAGACGCGCTGAACGCGCCAGATGGCAGGCAGGGGGGGGCATGCTTTACCTGTACGGCATACCGGTTCTTCTTGGCAAGCCTCCCAAGGGATTCGCCCGCCATTCTTGTGCCCGGAGCGGAGGAGGGGGGCCGAGGGCTGGACAGAGGCCGGAGTTCCAGCGGTCGGCCAAGGCACCCTGCGGCCAGTGCCATTTGCCAGGGGCATCGGGCATTGTCATCGGGCCAGGCCTCGCATATCATGCCCCGGCCAAAGGCGCAGCCACGGCCACGGCGACGGCGACGGCCACGGGCGCGCGGCAAGGCCGGGCCGGGAAACATACAAGGACGGGGCATGGGACAGAATATCGACTTCGTGGAGTTCGTGGGCATCGACAGCCTGCTCGGCAAGCACAAGGCCCTGGTCTATCCTGCGGCCAGCGGCGCGGACTATTTTCTGCGCTTCCTGCGCGAGCATCACCGCGCGCTGTTCGGCAAGGTCGTGGGCCTGGCCGACCGCGACCCGCACAAGCAGGGCTTGCGTCAGCACGGCTTCAAGGTCTTTGCGCCCGCCGAGATCACGGACCTGGGCCTTGACCTCGTGGTCATCACCTCCTCGGAGCACTTCCAGGCCATGCGCGCCGAGCTCATCGAGCTGCTCGGACCAGGCGTGCAGTTCATCCTGGCCGACACCATCCGCGAGTACTGGCAGGATGCCGCCAAGCTCTCGGCCCTGGCGGCCAAGGCCGAGGCCCTGCCGCCGCTGGATGCGTCGAGCGGGCCGCAGCAGGCCCTGGGCAGCTTCTTCCTCAGCATGCCGCTGGGGCCGGGGCAGTTCACGCGCGCGACCAAGGGCATCCTGACCTGCCAGTTCCTGGACCAGATCAGGCTGCCGCTGGACCTGACAGGCAAGCGGGTCCTCGACCTGGCCGCCTCGGACGGGTTCTACAGCTTCGAGTGCGAGGCCCGGGGCGCGGCCGAGGTCATCTCGGTGGAGGGGCCGCAGTGGAAGGACGGCGACGGCTTCAAGCGCTACGCCTTCGCCCACCAGCGTTACGATTCCAAGGTCAGGCACATGGAGGCCTACCTGGAGGACCTGGATGCCGAGGCCCTGGGCCCCTTTGACGTGAGCCTGTGCCTGGGCCTGTACTACCATCTGCGCGACCCGTTCTTCTGCCTGCGCAAGCTCCACGCCATGACCCGCGAAATGCTCATCGTCACGGGCCGCACCGTGCGCTACGCGCCCTTTGACCCCATCCATCCAGGCCAGCCAGCGTCGGTCATGATGCTCTCGGACAAGTCCTTCGGCAAGTGGACGGCCAACACGCACTGTCTCATCGACATGCTGAAGATCGCCGGGTTCTCAAGGGTGGACGTGCTCTTCGACCTCTGCCCGGAAGGCAGCTTCATCGCCTCCACGGCGCTGGCCGCCTACAAGTAGCGCCCGGCCTACTTGGCCACCATGTCCCAGGTCAGCTGGGTGTCCGGGGCGAGGTCGCGGGCTGCGGTCTTGCCCAGCAGCCCCTCGAAGTGCTCGGCCAGGATCTCGCCGGTGCCCGGGCGCTTGACCCACAGATTCGCTTTGCTCAGGGCCTCGCCCTTCTTGATGGGCGCGATGGTGACGCAGGAGGCGTAGGCGAAGTCGATGGTCACCTGCTCCTCCGGCAGGATGGCCTTGGTGCCGCCCAGGGCCTTGTGGATGAGCCGGGAACCCTTGATGAGCTGCTCCATCTCCTGCGGGTCCATGGACAGGGACACGTCCGGTCCGGGCCAGCTCTTGTCCGAGGTGTAGTGGCGCTCCAGCATCGATGCGCCCAGCGCCACCGCGCCCAGGCAGGGGTAGATGGTCAGGGTGTGGTCGGACAGGCCCACCACGGCGTCCGGGAAGGCCTCAATCAGCTCGACCATGGCCCCCAGGCGCACCTTTTCCGGCGGGGTGGGGTACATGCTCGTGGTGTGCATCAGCCCGAAGGGCACCTTGCGCGCGCGCAATATCTCCACGCTCTTGGCCACGCTCGGCATGCTGTTCATGCCCGTGGACAGTATCACCGGCTTGCCGAAGCTGGCGATGTGGTCCACCAGCGGATAGTTGTTGCATTCGCCGCTGCCGATCTTGTAGCCCGGCACGCCCATGGACTCCAGGCGATCGGCTGCGGCGCGGGAGAACGGCGTGGACAGGTAGATCATGCCCAGGCCCTCCACCAGGGCCATGAGCCGACGCTCGTCGGCCTCGGAGAGCTGGCAGCGCTCCATGATCTCGTAGATGGACACATCGGCGTTGCCGGGAATCACCGACCTGGCCTGGGGGCTCATCTCGTCCTCCACCACGTGGCACTGGAACTTCACGCACTCGCAGCCCACGGACGAAGCGTCGCGCACCATGCGCTCGGCCTTGGCGAAGTCGCCCTCGTGGTTGATGCCGATCTCGGCGATGACCAGCGGCGG
>CAZXZF010000058.1:0-12681 GCA_964645095.1 uncultured Desulfocurvus sp.
TTGCGGATCAGCGGCAGGTCCACCAGCTCGAAGGAGGTGACCTTGTGGCAGGGCACGTTCATGGCTTCCAGAAAGTCCACGGCCGTGGCGTCGAGCGGCGAGGAGAACAGCACGAGGCCCATGCCCTCGGCGATCTCCTTGAGTCTCGGCTGCCACTCCCAGGGGGTGAGGGCTTCCTGATAGAGGCTGTAAAGGTTGCGGCCCTCCCAGATGGTACCCTTGATGCGGAAATAGTCCTCGTCGCAGTTGAGGGTCAGGGTCTCCGCGTTGAAGGTCTGCAGCTTCACCGCATCGGCCCCGGCCTCCTTGGCCGCGTGGATGATGTCCACAGCGCGTTGGAAGTCGTGCTGGTGGTTGGCCGACATCTCCGCAATGACAAATACGGGGGCGCCGGGCCCCACGGGCCTGCCTGCTATGGCCACCGTTGGGGGTCTGGCGTCGCTGTTGTCCAGAATGCTCACTGGCGCGTCCTCCTCACAGGTGCTCTTTTTCCATTGCGTGCGTGGTAAGGGGTAATTCATATTGGATCTGTTGCGCTCCGCCGATGTTGTCCAGCCCTGCGCGCCGGAAGCCCAGGTTCTCGAACATGGCCACCGAGGCCGGGTTGTCAGTGCGGACAAAGGCCACGGCCTTGCTGAAACAGATCTGCGCGCGCGTCCGTTCCAGGGCCAGCCGGGTCATGGCCGCACCGATTCCCAGCCCCATGACTCCCGGCGCAACATTGAGGTTCACTATGGCAGCAGCACCCACAATGTCCAGCCGAATCTGGCCCACGGGCCGGTTGCCCATGTCCTCGGCAATGAAGCTCCTGCATGCGCTGTCGGCCAGCCTGGCGGCGTACCAGCGGTCGTGTTCTTCCTTGCTCACAGGGTCCAGCGTAAAGCAACATTTTGAAATGTCCGGGTGATTGCGCCAGGCGCGGATCATCTCGGAGTCGTCCAGCGCCGCGGGCCGTAGGGTGATGGGCACGCCCACCATCTCGCGCAGGACGCGCATTGCTCCGCGCCCATCGACCAGGGCCTTGGCTGCGGCGCGCATGGCCGCGCAACGGGCGGCATCGGAGAGGACCAGACGCAGCCCGGCGGCCAGTCCCTCGGCGCTGGGCTCCACCACCAGGGCTGCCCCGGTTTCGGCCAGGGCCGGCCCCAGGCCAGACTGGTTGGCCTCCAGCACCGTAAGGATCATGGGCAGGCCAAACAGGCAGCACTCCCAGCAGGTGGAGCCAGCGGCGCCCAGCACCAGTTGCACCCGGCTTAAGGGGTCGGACATATCGGGCACGGCATGGAGCAGCTCGCAGGGAAAGGGTACGCCTGAGACCAAGGCCCGAAGGGCTTCCAGATGCGGGTTGGCCGGTCCCGCCACCACCGTGACCCGGAGGTCGGTCCGGCCCAGGGAGGCGATGGCGGCCAGGGCTGCGGCAGTGGCATTGCCCGGATCGGCCCCGCCGAAGCTGACCAGGATGTCGCGCAGCTCGCCCGCCGGGGCTGCGGCCCGAGCTGCAGCGGTGATGATCTCGCGCCGCAGCAGGGCGTATCTGGGGCCGGCAAGGACCTTTGTGCCCTGGCCGGTGCGGTAGGCGTAGCGCCCGGCCCCGGCGTTCTGGTTCAACAGCAGCCGGGCGCTGTAAAGACCCCGGTCGTTCACGTCGTCCAGCACCAGGGGCTTGCGGCCAGCGGCCTCAAGCCCGGCCATGTATCCGGCGTCGAAATGGTAGCCGTCCAGCACCAGCCAGTCTTCCTCGTCGGTGGCGGCAAGCGTCTGGAGCAGATCCTGGGGATTGGGATGGACCAGGGGGGCCTCGACCAGGGTGAAGCCCTCGTCCGACACTCTTTGGCGCAGCGCCTTGGGTTCGATGCGGCCAAGGACAGTCACCTGCCCGCCAAAATCCATCCAGGCCTGGCCCAGGGCCAGGGTGCGCATCACGTGCCCGATCCCCATGCGGGCATCGGCGTCGGCGCGGATGACGAGCCGTGCCCTAGGCATCGGTGTCCTCCGCCAGGGAGCGGGCCAGGCCCGCGTTGCGCTTGATGGCGCTGTTCAAGGCCAGTATCTCCGGGTGCGCGTCCAGAAAGGCCCGCACCTCTGCAAAGCGGAAATCCGTCCGCCCTGCAAAATGCGTCAGCACATGGGCCACGACTTCGAAGTCAGCCGCTTCGTCCACGGTGAGCCGGTAGTGGCCGCAGTCCCGCTCCTGGGCCAGGAAGAGGCAACGGTGCTCGCCGGGATTGTTGCGGATGTAGAGGGTCACGTGTTCCCGCTCGGAGCGCAGGCGAGCCTGCCTCCATGACGCGTCCAGGGCGCTGCGGGAGAACACCTCGCAGTCCAGGCCCTCGGCAAAAGTGGGTCCGGTGGCGCAGTAGTCCAGGCCGCGTTTGAAATATTCCGCGATGACCAGATCGCAGACCTCGGGGTCGATGAGCGGACAGTCACCGGTGACGCGCATGACGTGCTCGGCCTGGAAGGCCTCGGCCGCGCCGTGGTAGCGGTCCAATACGTCGCTCTCGCTGCCCCGGAACACGTCGACGCCCAACTGCAGCCCCAGTGCGGCTATGGGGTCGTCCTGCGCCAGGTCGGACGTGGCCAGCACTAGGCGGCCCACCAGGGCGCACTGCCGCAGCCGGTTCACTTCGTGGTGCAGCAGCGGTTTGCCCAGCACGGGCATGAGCACCTTGCCGGGAAGCCGGGTGGAGCCCATGCGGGCTTGCAGGATGGCCGTAACGTTCTGCCCGGGCATCAGGCTATCCTTTGGAATCCTGCGGCGGACGGCTTGCCAACGAGCAGGCCATCGACCTTGTCCCCGGCGGAAACGATGGCGCCAAAGGCCGTGTCGCAGGCGGCGAGGTAGCGCTCCACGTCCTGAACGGTGTGGGCGTACATGGCGTAGAACAGGTTGGAGGCTAGAATCCCCTGTTCCAGCATGAGCTGGATGAAGTAAGCTTTCTGGCTTGGGGCCAGCAGGCCGGAGAAGGTGAAGTGTGACATGGGCGCCATGCCTCCGATGTGCAGGTCCAGCCCGTTGGCCCGCGCGGTCTCAGCCCAGCCAAACTGGACGGCTTCACCCAGGGCCACGAGGTGCCCGGCGACATCCTCTTCGCGGTGCTTTTTGAGCATGGCCAGGGCGGCCACCGGTCCCACACGCTCGGTCCAGCAGGTGGAGCTGATGAAGGTGTTCTGCGCGGCCTGCATCACGGCTTCGGTGCCGATGACGGCGGCCATGGGGTAGCCGTTGCCCAGGGCCTTGGAAAAAACGGCCATGTCCGGGGTGGTGCTGTGCTTCACCAGATGCGCCCCGCCCGTGACCAGCCGGAAGCCCGCAGAGATTTCGTCCATGATGAGCACGCTGCCGGTGCTGTCCGCAAGCTTGCGCACGCCTTCCACAAAGCCGGGCGCGGGCTCCTCGGAGCGCAGCGGCTCCATGACGATGGCCGCCAGCTGGCTGCCGTGGCTGTCCACAATGGCCTGGAGTTCTTCCAGGCGGTTGTAGCGGAAGGGAAACACCGTGCCAGCCAGCCCTCGGGGCACGCCGACAGGGGAGAGGCCGTTGATGAGGTGCTCGCCCAGGGCGTTGGCCGTGCCCAGGTTGGCGGCCAGATACCAGTCATGCCAGCCGTGATAGCCGCATACGGCCACGATGTCGCGCCCGGTGGCCGCGCGGGCGATGCGCACCGCAATGGTCATGGCCTCGCCGCCGCTGCGCGCGTAGCGGACCATCTCGGCCCAGGGGTGCAGTTGGCAGAGCAAATCGGCCAGTTCGATCTCCTCCGGGCAGTTCAGGGAGGAACTCGACCCCAGCCCGATGGCCTGGACAACGGCAGCGTCCACGTCCGGGTCCGCGTAGCCCAGCACATTGGCGCCGATGCCGCCGATGGACATGTCGAGGTACTGGTTGCCGTCCAGGTCCCAGACGGTGGCGCCTTTGGCTTTGCTGTAATAGCCGGGCCACACGCCCAGGGAAAACATGTCGGGCCGTTTGGACAAGAGCTGGGTCATGCCGGGGATGCGTTTAGCTGCGCGTTTCTGGGTCGCCAGGCTCTTCTCGATGCTGTTCATTTGGCCTCCCAGAGTGCCGGGTTCAGGATGCGTTCAGGCACGGCGGGGAACGCCTGCCGCACGGCCCGGACAAAGCCTGGGGGGCAGGCGGTTCGCGCCGCCTGGAGGTTGGCGCGCAGCTGCTCCAGGTTGTCCGCGCCGAAGATGAGCTGGGCCTGCGGGCAGGCCGCGCCCATGAAGGCCCAGCCAGCCTGAAGCGGCTCCAGACCATAGGACGACGCGAGCTCCCGCGCCCGGGCGAGGGTCTCGCGGGCAAAGGCCATCCGCTCGGGGATGTCCCTCGGGGCCATGAGCAGCAGGCCCTGGAGATGCAGACTGCGCACATGGATGGTCTTGCCCAGGCGTTCGGCAAGTTCGAACACCCCAGCGGCCTCGAAGCGGCGGTCCAAAAGGTTCGTGGGCAATTGCACCAGGGAGATGCCCTCGGTGCGCAAGGCCGTGAGCGCTGCTGCGGGCGTGTACACAGAGACGCCGACGCACTGCGCGCGTCCGGCCTGGACCTCGCCCAGCATGGCCTCGCCCACTCCCTGGTCCCACCGGTCCACAAGATGTTCACGGTGCAGTAGCAGGGCGTGCAGGGTCTCCACGCCAAGGCGGCGCAAGCTCTGCGCGGTGGCGCGGGAAAGCTCTGCGCGGTCGCGTCCGTCCCAGGCCGGGTCGGTCTTGCTCACCACCTTGGCCTGGGCCGTGAGGCCCGCCTGGGCGAGGGCCTGGCCCAGCACCGCCTCGCTCTGGCCATAGGCGATGGCCGTGTCAAAGGTGTGGACCCCGCCTTCCCAGGCGGCCCGGACCATGGCGCAGGCCGTGGCCGGGTCGGGCCTGCCTTCACGGTTGGCGATGCCATAGTCCATGCCGAGTTGGGCGGTGCCCAGCACAAGGCGCTGCTCATGCATGGCGGGCTCCAGAGTCCTGCCCGTCTCTACGCCTGTGCGGCCCACCATGAACCACTACGGGGGTTGTCGGCTTCATGTCCGCACCTCATGGTTTGCCGACCGCCAGCGGTGGCGCGACGGAGTTCAACGTGCTGGAAATAACGGTCTGGACATCGGCGTCGGTCATGCCCGGATGGAGGGGCAAGCTCAGGATGTCCCGGTAGGCCTCCTCGGCCTGGGGGCACAGCCCCTCGCCCGTGCCGAGGGTCTTGCGATAGTGCGAGTGCAGGTGCGCGGGGATGTAGTGCACGTTCACGCCGATGCCGTCCTGGCGCAGGCGGGCAAAGGCGCTGTCGCGCCCGGGCACGCGCACCACATACAGGTGGTAAGCGTGGAGGTTGCCGGGCAAGGCGTCAAGGGGCCGCACGGCGGTCCCGGCAAAGGCCGCGTCGTAGCGGGCGGCGATGGCCCGACGGCGCTCGAGAAATCCGGGGAGCTTGTCCATCTGGGTTATGCCCAGGGCGCACTGGATGTCGGTGATGCGGTAGTTCATGCCCAGCTCGACCATGTCGTAGACCCAGGAATTTTGCGCCTGGCGCTGGCGGAACTCCGAGTCGATGCCGTGGTTGCGGAAGCGCTTGAGCGCGGCCAGGAAAGCCGGGTCGGAGCCGACGACCATGCCGCCTTCGCCCGTGGTCACGTGCTTGACCGGGTGGAAGCTGAACACGGTCATGTCCGCCAGGCTGCCAGCGGGGCGGCCATTGCGCGTGGCGCCCAGGGCGTGGCAGGCATCGGCCACAAGGGCCAGGCCGCGCTCGTCGCACTGCTCCCGCAGGGCCTCGTAGTCGCAGCACTGGCCGGCGTAGTCCACGGCGATGACCGCCTTGCTGCGCGGCGTGGCCAGGCGGGCCACCTCGGAAGCGGGCAGCAGCAGGGTGGCCGGGTCCACATCGGCGAAGACGGGAGTTCCCCCGGTGTACAGCACGCAATTGGCCGTGGCGGCGAAGGTCATGGACGGAACGATGACCTCGTCGCCGGGGCCGACGCCCAGGGCGTGCATGGCGCAGTGCAGGGCCGCTGTGCCGCTGCTGACCGCCACGCCGTAGGCCGCATTGGCAAAGCGCGCCACGCTGGACTCAAAGGCCTCGACCCTGGGGCCGGTGGTCAGCCAGTCAGAGCGCAGGGCCTCGCAGACTGCACGCACATCGTCGTCGTCAATGCACTGCCGCCCGTAGGGGATCATAGCGTTCCGAGAAGCCTCTGCAGTTCTTCGATGGAGAGCTGCCAGGGGTTGTCTTTGGAGTTGTACTCAAAGCCCTCGGGCACGGACTTGGCGTCGGTGTAGTCGAAGCGGTTGTCCTGGCGCTTGGCCGAGGGCTTGATGACGAAGTGGTCGTCAAACTCCACGGTGTTGCGGGCCTCGTCCTCGGGGATCATGACCTCGTGCAGCTTCTCGCCGGGCCGGATGCCCACGTTCTCGATGGCGCATTCCGGGCAGATGGCCCGGGCCAGGTCCATGATGTTCATGCTGGGCAGCTTGGGGACGAAGAGTTCGCCGCCGCGCATGCGCTCCAGGGCCCCCAGGACGAAATCGACACCCTGCTCCAAGGTGATCCAGAAACGGGTCATGCGCGGGTCGGTGATGGGCAGCACGCCCAGCTTGCTGCGTTCGCGGAAGAAGGGGATGACGCTGCCTCGGCTTCCCAGCACGTTGCCGTAGCGCACCACGGAGAAGCGGGTGGCGCCGCCGCCGCGCACGTAGGAGTTGGCGGCGATGAACAGCTTGTCGGAGCAGAGCTTGGTGGCGCCGTACAGGTTGATGGGGCTGGCGGCCTTGTCCGTGGAGAGCGCGAGCACGCGGTCCACGCCGGTGTCGATGGCCGCGTCGATGATGTTCTGCGCGCCCATGATGTTCGTCTTGATGACCTCAAAGGGGTTATATTCCGCAGCGGGCACCTGCTTCAAGGCGGCGGCGTGGATGACAACATCGACCCCGCGGAAGGCCCGGTACAGGCGTTCCTTGTCCCGCACGTCGCCCAGGAAGAAACGCACGTTGTCATGGCCGCTCAGGTGTTCGGCCATCTCGTACTGCTTGAGCTCGTCGCGGCTTAAGATGATGACCTTGGTCGGATTGTGCTGTTCAAGCAATCTCTTGGTGCAAGCCCGTCCGAAAGAGCCTGTGCCGCCGGTGATGAGCACTACCTTGCCGTCCACAGTGGTGTCTCCCTTGTCTTGCGCGTTTGGCCTGGGCCGATGCGCGAGGCGTGTTGCGTTGTCTGGGGGGTGGGGCGGAATGCTCTCCGCCGGGCGCCTCGGGCTGCTGCAGCACCAGGGTGTGCCAGTCCTCCGGGCGGGGCATTGTCCGGCTCCATCGCGTGCGAAGCCGGGAAAGGGAAAGGCGCGGGCACTCTGCCACCCCGTGCCGTGCTTTCTATAAGAAACAGGTGCAAAGGTAAATCCCAATTCCCCCGGCCAACCTAATCGCCTCCGGCGAACCCCTTGTCCACCAGGTAGAAGCCGGACCAGTTCATCTGCTCAAGCTGCTGGACCTGATCTTCCTGGCTCAACCCGTCGCGGCCGCAGGTGGGTCCGTCGAAGGGCACGACGCCGTAGGTGAATTTGGGGGGCTTGGCGAGGAAGTAGAACGGGTCGTCGCGCAGCATTGCAGCGCCTTCCAGAAACGTCTGCCCGTAGTCGGCCAGGTGGGCGAAGGCCTGGCCCAGCGGCGCGCTCTTGACCTGCCCCAGGGAGCGCATGTGGCGGACCCAGCGCGACAGGTCGTAGCGCACCTCAAGCCCCAAGTGCCGGACCGTTGCGGTGTACAGGCGGGTATCGCGAACCCCGTCCACGATGGGCGCCCACTTGAGCAGTTTGTTGTAGACATACGGCAGGCAGCAGGCCGCCTCCAGGTGGTGGGCGATGCCCACGGCGTAGCCGCTTTCCAGGCCGATGGCCAGGATCTTGGCCTGGCTCTGCAGCATGCGCTGGAAGGGGGAGTCGAAGCCGTAGTCGTTGGTGCCGTTGGCGGCGCAGATCAGCCTGCCGCGCTCGCCCAGGGCGGCCACGGAGTTTAGCGGGTGCAGGCTGCGCAGGCTTTCCGGGTGGGTGCGCACATGCTCGGAAAAGATGCCCATGAGCGAGGGCGTCGTTTCCCAGACGAAGTCGATGTCAAACCGGGCGACCTGGGTGGTGTATGTGGGCACTACAACGGTCCCTGTGGGGCCGATGATGTCCTGAACGCACTGCAGGTAGATTCCGCAGAAGGCTTCCTTTGTCCTGGCCTCGCGGAGCATGCCCGGCATGCGCAGGTCGGCCTGGATGTAGACGGTCTGTCCGCGCTTCAGGCCGACGTCCAGCAGGGCGCGGGTGATCTCCTCCCGGATGATGTAGCGCATGTTCCTCCCGCAAGCTACCAGGACACGGGAAGGCCCTTGGCGATAAGGATCTTGACGAGGTCCCCGACGTTGGCCATGGCCGCTATCTCGTCCGTGGAGAAAGAGATGTCGAAGGCCATTTCCAGGCCCATGATCAGGTTGATGTGGTTGAAGGAGTCCCACTCGGGAACGTCCCTGGCCGTCAGATCCGGCCTCAGGACTAGGTCCTCTGACTGGAACACTTCCCGGAATACCGTCTGCACTGCTTCGATGCCCATGAGTCCTCCTGCTGACCTTGTTTCTAGCGCACGATGCAGGCCACGAGCCGGGGCACGGGCTCGTCGGCCTTGGGTTCGTAGGCCAGTTCCTCCAGCGTGGAGACGACCTCGAACCCGGCCTCCCGCAGCTGATCTTCCACTTCGGCCCGGGTGTTGTACAGGTAAATATGGTCCTCGTTGGGCGCGGTGACGGCCGCAGTGATGAACCCGTAGCCTCCGGGTTGCAGCACGGCGCGCGCGGTGCGCAGGAAGCCTAAAGGGTCTTCCAGGTGCTCCAGCACCTCCACCGAGAGGATGAAGGGGGTCGGGGGCGGCGGCGACGCCACCACATCGCGCTTCTCGGCCCGCCAGCGGTCTTGCGCGCCAAAGGCCTGCACCTGCTGCGTGGCGTAGGCCAGGGAATGGTCGCTGATGTCGTAGGCCACCCCCTTGGCCTTGGGGTCGCCCATGAGCATTTGCCGGCTGTAGAAGCCGGTGCCCGTGCCGATGTCCGAAAAGCTTTTGTCCGGCGCGGCGTTGACCAGGGGCAGGAAGTGCTCGTGGAACCAGACCAGCTGGCGGTAGTGGTGGCTCCACAGATAGTGGCTGAGCAGGATGCCCGGCAGGTAGAGCTGATGCATGTATTCGTGGTTGTGGTACACGGCGCTGGCCACGTCGGCGTAGCTCTTGGGGACATAGCAACGCTCTTTCTCGAAGCGCATCTGCAGTTTGATGGAGTCCAGGGCGAAGCGGACGTAGCCCTTCACCGCCAGTTCCAGCAGATCCTCGCGGTCGCCGAAGATTTTGTCCAGGGTCTGGCCGAAGCGGCTCTCCCAGTCGGTCCCAAAGCCCTCGCGCATGCGCGTGACGGTTGCGGACATGTAGGGTGCGGCCTTGAGCATGAGCTGCTCGAACGTTTCGAGGTTGTTGCCGATCATTGCGCTTCCTTGTGCTGTTGTTCCTGGGCCGGGGGTTGGGCTGGCGTCATGACTGCGGGTCTTCCCCGGCCACGTTTACGGCGACGAACCTGTTGCCCGCGTAGCCCTTGGACAGGTCATACCAGAGGGTCTGGCCTTGGGCGTCCCCGGCGGCGCGCGGGGCAAAGCCGAGCTCGGGCAACAGGGCGCGCACCGGGACGTTCTTCTCCGTGGGGATGTATGCCGCGTCGAGGCTTGCGGCTCCGGCGGCGCGCAGCCATTGTACGAGGTGCTCGAAGATGGCGTTTTCAACGGTGCGGCCCATGATGCGGCAGCTGAGCAGCCACGTGTCGATGGCGTAGGAGCCGTTCTCCTGCCGGGGCGCGATCAGCACTGCTGCGATGCCGTTGTCGCCGAACCGGTCCCAGCTTCTGTAGCAGTAGGCGAACGTTCCTGGCCTGTGGCAAAGCTCCTGCACCTGGCGGGCGTCGTGGCGTCTGGTGGTCAGGTTGAACTGGTTGGTCTTCTGGATCAGCTGCACCACCCGGTCGAAATTGTCCGGGCCAATGGGCCGGGCCTCCAGGCGCATTTCAAGGCCGGTGAGGAAGGCGTCCACCCCGCCCTGGTTTTGCAGGTATTCCGCGCGCTTGGCTTCGTTGCGGTACATCTGCGCCCTGGCCCGGTCCTCCTGGGTGCTGACGGGGATGTAGAACCAGCCCGTGCGGCACAGGGTGTCCACGTAGTCCTCGGCGTTTTGCGGCAGTTCCGGCACCTTGATGCCGGGGAGCGCGGCCCGGACCTCGGCCCGTTCAAAGGGCGAGTCGTCCAGGAAGCAGAAGTTGGCCATGTTCAGGTTGAGCGTTGCGGCGATGCGGGAAATGTTGACGGACTTGGGCTCCCAGTTGGCCAAAAACACCGCGAAGTCTTCAACCTTGAGCAGCATCTCGTGGCGCTTCTCGAACACCTGAAGCACGTCCGCCTCGTTGTTCTTGGAGGTGACGCAGAGGATGACCCCCCGGGCGGCGAGGTCCTTCAGGAAGGCCTGCAGGCGCAGGAACGGCCCGCCCGAGCCGTGCACGTCGAGCTTGACGCCCTCCACGCCGTCCTCGCCGACGATGCCGCCCCAGAGGGTGTTGTCCAGATCGCAGACCACGACCTTGACCGGCACCGAGAGCAGGCGGGCCGTGAGCAGGGCCGCCTCCCGGCCCAGGGCCGTGAGCCCCACGGGGTGCAGGGGCAGCTTGGCGTGGTACCAGTAACGCCCGGCGAACCAGTGCCGCTCCCCGCACTGCCTGGCCAGCGGCTCGGCGTCGAGCAGCAGCGCACGTTCCCCGGCCATCTGGCGCAGACGCAGGAGCAATCCCTGGCGCCAGGAGTGCAACCGGCTGCCCTCGCGCAGGCCTTCCTCCAAAGACTCCGGCTGGATGAGGATGACCTTGGCCGGGGAGCCTTGGGCCAGGGCGGCGAGGCAGTTGTCCAGCAGGGGCAGGATGTCTTGGTTGGCTTCCGTGCCGCTGCGCGTCAGCCCCAGGCTGCCCAGGTACAGCACCACGAAGGCGGGCTGAAAGCTGTGCAGTTCGGAGCCGGGATCCAGGATGAGCGTATGCCATTGGTCGAAGGGGGCTTCCCAGATCTCGGCCAGGATGCCCTCGGCCAGCAGGGCCGCGCGCATGGCCAGGCCGAGGTGCCGCAGGGTGCAGTTGCCCAGCAAGGCGATGCGCGTGGTCCGCAGCTTGGCGCGGTTGAGGGCGGCCTTGTCCAGCCGGTCCAGCGCGCCCAGCAGGGGGGGCAGCTGCGCGGGGCCGGGCTGCGCCCGAGCTGCGGCCATGAGCAGCCGCAGGGCCTTGTCCGGCTGGGGCTGGGCCAGGCGCAGGGCGGCCGCCAGCAGGGCGCCGGGGGCCAGAGTGTCCAGGAT
This sequence comes from uncultured Desulfocurvus sp., assembly GCA_964645095.1. Lineage (GTDB taxonomy): Bacteria > Desulfobacterota > Desulfovibrionia > Desulfovibrionales > Desulfovibrionaceae > Humidesulfovibrio. The sequence goes on from CAZXZF010000058.1 coordinate 11,386, forward strand.
GTCCCGGTCGGCCAGGGTGGCAAGCTCGTCCTCGGAGCACAGGTTCCGGGCCAGGCGGATGTTCAGGGCCGTCGCGCGGAGGCTGTCGGGCTGCACGCCCTCCGGCGGCAGCAGCTCGGCTACGGTCGGCAGGTCGTCGGCATAGAGGGCCTGCAGCGCGGGGGAGACGTCCTCGCGCGGGGAAAAGCTTTCCAGCACTGGCCGCAGCCGTTGCCGAAGGTCGCTTCTGGACCCTGGCGTGTCTGCGAGGCTGAGCAGCGCCTCTGCGAGCAGGTTGATACGGGGGTCGCTCATGGGCTGTGTCTATGGGGTTTGCGCCGCAGCTGCAAGGTTCATGTGGGGGCTTGCGCGCCCTGAGCGCGGAAGACGCAGACGGCCGAGCCCTTGCTCACAAGGGTTCCCTGCTGGTTTGTGGCCTGCAGGCGCAGCTTCACGGACGCTATGGCCGGGAAAATCCGCTCCACGGTCACGGTGTAGGTCAGCTCATCCCCCGGATACACGGGGGCGGGCATCTCCAGCTGGAGTTGGTGGATGACGGTGTTGCCCCCGGGCAGGCGCATGCCCAGAATGCCGGAATACATGCCGGCCACGAGAAAGCCGTGCGCGATTGAACCCGAGAAGCCCATGGCCCTGGCGTGGCCGGGATCGACATGCACCGGGGCGGTGTCGGACGTGAGCCGGGAGAAGGCCTCGATGTCATCAGCCCGGATGATCCGGGTCATGGTCCAGTCCGCACCGGCCTGCAGGTCCTCGATGCGGGTGATGCCGTCGGCGCAGGTTGCCCTGGCCGGGCTGGTGATCTTTTCTGGGCTGTCGGACATGGCGTTCTCCGTGGTGGCCTGCGCAGGCAGGGCTGCGTGCAGGCAGGGGGCAAAATACCCGACCCCCCAGGCCAAGTCAATTTCGTCCGCCCGCAAAGGGCTCGCGGCAGGGGCCGGGCGCAGGCGAGAATTGCCCAACGCGTGGCGCAGTGATATCGTGTTGCCTTGGCCGGGGTTTCCCGGTGGAAACTGGACCCCTGGCGGAGGAAGGATGTCAAACAGTCATTTACGCCTGGACGGAGTTGTGGCGCGCCCGGCCACAGAAGACGACAGCGCGTCGATCCTCAAGCTGGTGAACGTGATCCAGCCGGCGATCCCCTGGACCCCTGAGCATCTGCGCTGGCAGTTCTTTGGTTCTCCGGCCGGCCCCGCGAGGGTCTACGTCGTCGAGGACCACGCTGGTGAGGTGGTGTCTCTGTACGCCGCCGTGGGGCAGCGCCTGCAATGCGGCGAGGCGGTCATCACCGCGCGCATG
>CAZXZF010000059.1:0-12549 GCA_964645095.1 uncultured Desulfocurvus sp.
GTTCCGCTTCGACCCCGCGCGCGGCGAGATCCTCTGGCAGGACGGCCGCCGTGAGCGCTACGCCCTGACCCTGGACGGGCTGGTGCAGGCCCCGGTGTCCTTGAGCTACCGCGACCTGCGCGCCCTGCCCCAGGTGCGGCGCACTGCGGATTTCCACTGCGTGGAGGGCTGGAGCGTCACGGACGCGCCCTGGGGCGGCGTGGAGTTCCGCGATCTCTTCGCCCGGGTGTCGCTTCTGCCCACGGCCAGGTATGCCGTGTTCCACTCCCTGGGCCGCACGGAGAACGCAGGCGGGCTCACACACTATGTCGAGTCCCTGCCGCTCGCGGAGCTGCTGAATCCGGCCCTGGGCACCATGCTGGCGCTGGACATGGAGGGGCAGCCCCTGCCGGACCGGCGCGGCGCACCGGCCCGCGTGGTCTGTCCCTTTGACCTGGCCTACAAGAGCATCAAGTTCGTCCACCGCGTGGAGTTCACAGAGGCCGCCGTGCCGGGCTGGTGGACCAGGGCCAACCCCGTCTACCCCGTGCATGCCCCGGTGGACAAGGACCGCCTGCGCACCCCCGACCCCCGCCGCAGCTAGCCGGCCGCAGCTCATTCGAAGGCCGGCGGCCAGAACACACCCACCCCTATTCAAGATATAGGCTACTCCGATGGCGCATTTTCTTCTGTTCATGCGCCGGGCTCTTTGCTAATGTTAAATCAGGCAGCATCCGGCGGAATCAAACAGCTGCTTGCGAGGCCCCATGACACTGCGCAAGGCAACACTCCTCCTGACGGGCCTGGGCACCCTGGCCTTGTTTGTTGTGCTGCTCGTGTCCACCCACTCCATCATCGACACAAGCTTTCTGACCCTGGAACAGGCGCAAACACGCAAGAACGTGGAGCGCGCGAAAAACGCCATCAACGACGAACTCCAGAAGCTCGAGGACCTGCTGGCCGACTGGGCCGTTTGGAACGCCTCGTGGCTGTTCATGTTGGGCAAGGACAAGGATTTCATCACCAACAACCTGAACGACCGCACCCTTATCTCCCTGCGACTCTCGGCCATCATCTATCTGGACACCAAGGGCCGGGTGGTGATCAGCCGAGGCTTGGACCCGGCCAAGGGCGTCCAGGCGCCCCTGCCCGAGGGGCTGCTGGACCGCCTCCAGCCGGGCTCCTCGCTTTTGGCCGGGAAGCAGGCCGAGGACCGCATCAAGGGCCTGGTGCTCCTGCCCCAGGGCGTCATGCTCGTGGCGGCCAGCCCCATCCTTTCAAGCGAAGCCACCGGCCCGTCCGCAGGCACCCTGGTGATGGTGCGCGCCCTGGGCGGCCAGGAGGCCGCCGTCATCTCCGAGCGCATCCGCCTGCCGCTGTCCCTGGAGCCCGCCGACAGCCCGCTCCCGCCCGATGTGTCTGACCTGGCGGGCCTGTCTGGCCCGGGCGCAATCCCCATGGGCACGACCCGCGTGCAGCCCCTGAACCAGGACATCGTGGCCGGCGCCACCGTATTGCCGGACATCTGGGGCCAGCCCGCCCTGCGGCTCATCGTGCGCGAACACCGCGAGATCGTGGACCAGGGCAATCAGGCCCTGGCCCAGAGTCATTTGTGGATGAGCCTGTTCGGCCTGCTGTTTCTGGGATCCCTGTTCATCTTCCTGGAACGCCGGGTGCTTTCACGCCTGACGCGCCTGCGCCAGCAGGTGGAGGCCGTCAACGCCAGCTGAACGCAGTTGGGCCAGGTGGACATGCCCGGCACAGACGAACTGTCCGCCCTGGCCGGGCGCATCAACGCCATGCTGACCGCGTTGCAGCACTCGCGCCATGGCCTGGCCACCCAGTGCGCGGCCACCGAGGCCCAGGAAGAGTACCTCCAGCACATCCTCGACTCCATCCAGGCCGGGGTCATGCTGGTGGACCCGCAGACCCGCCGCATTCTGGAGGTCAACGCCTTTGCGGCCGCCCTGGCCGGCCGCACGCGCGAGGAGATCATCGGCCGCATCTGCCACGGCTTCGTCTGCCCCAACGCCCAGGACCAGTGCCCCATCCTCGACCAGGGCCAGGACGGCGAGCAGTCCGTGCGCAAGCTGCTGCGCGCCGACGGCAGCACCCGCGACATCCTGAAGAGCGTCTCGCGCATCGAGCGCGGCGGCAAGACCATCCTGCTTGAGACCTTCATCGACGTGGACGACCTGCTCAAGGCCCAGGAGGCGCTGGGGCGCTCGGAGGCGACCTACCGCACCCTGTTCATGAACACCGGAACGGCCACCGTGCTCCTCGAGGAGGACACCACCATCTCGCACGCCAACCAGGAGTTCGAGAAGCTCTCCGGGCTGCCGCGCGAGCAGGTCGAAGGCCGCATGAGCTGGACCGAGTTCTTCTCGCCTGAGAGCGTGGAGTCAATGCTGCGCCACCACGTGAAGCGCCGCGTCTCCCCTGAGCTGGCCCCGCGCAACTACGAGGCCGACTTCGTCAGCCCCAGCGGCGAACACCGCCTGGTCAGGCTCACCGTGGCCATGCTCCCGGGCACCAGCACCAGCGTGGCCGCCATGGAGGACATCACCGACCAGAAGCGCGCCGAGGAGCAGCTGCGCCACCAGGCCTTCCACGACGCCCTCACGGGCCTGCCCAACCGCCTGCTGCTGCACGACCGCCTGGAGCGCTCGGTGGAGTCCGCCCGGCGCGACGGGCTTGATATCGCCGTGCTGCTCATGGACCTGGACCGCTTCAAGGACGTCAACGACTCGCTCGGCCACTCCGTGGGGGACAAGCTGCTCCAGATGGTGGCGCAGCGCCTGAACGGCGTTGTGCGCCGCCGCGACACGGTGGCCCGCCTGGGCGGCGACGAGTTCGTGGTGGTCATGGACGGCCCCACCAGCCCCGAGGCCGTGGCCAGCGTGGCCGGGCACATCCTGGACACCTTCGCCGCGCCCTTTGTGCTGGAGGAACACAGCCTGCACATGGGCCTGTCCATCGGCCTGGCCATGTTCCCGGCCCACGGCGACACGCCCGAGAACCTGCTCAAGAACGCCGACCTGGCCATGTACCGGGCCAAGGAGCGCGGCCGCAACACCTTTGACTTCTTCACCAACGAGCTCAACGACCAGGTGGTGCACCGGCTCATGGTGGCCACGGGGCTGCGCCGCGCCCTGGCCTCGGAAGGCATCGAGGTCCATTACCAGCCCAAGGTGGTGGAGCCGGGAAACCGCATCGCCGGGGCCGAGGCATTGGTGCGCTGGCGGCGCGAGGACGGCACCCTGGTCCCGCCGGACCAGTTCATCTCCGTGGCCGAGGACACCGGGCTCATCATGCCCCTGTCGGACATCGTGCTGCGCACCGCCTGCCTCCAGGCCCTGGCCTGGCGCACGGCGGGGCATGAGCACTTCACCATGGCCGTGAACCTCTCCCCCCGCCAGTTCCTGCAGCCGGGCCTAAGCGCGCGCATCCGGGCCATCGTCGAGGAGACCGGCCTGCCCGCAAGCGCGCTGGAGTTCGAGATCACCGAGACCACCCTCATGAGCAACCTGCCGGAGACCCTGGAAGCGCTGGAAGAGCTGGCCCGCATGGGCGCGGCCATCGTGCTCGACGACTTCGGCAAGGAATACTCGTCGCTGGGCTACATCAAGAAGATGCCCATCGAGGCCATCAAGATCGACCGCTCCTTTGTCAGCGACCTGCCGGACGACGAGGACGACGCGGCCATCGTCCAGACCATCCTGACCATGGCCCGGAACCTGGAGCTGCGCGTGGTGGCCGAGGGCGTGGAAACCAGCCAGCAGCTTTGGTTCCTGACCAACCTGGGCTGCCGGGAATTCCAGGGCTACTACTTCAGCCGCCCCCTGCCCGCAGCGGAGATGACCATTCTGCTTGCGTCCAAGGCCCCCTTCGCCAGGCTTGACGCAAGCCCCCAGGCGTGATTCACCTCGCCCATGCAGACACCAGCCGAACAGCGCACCATCCTCGTCACCTGCCCCAAGGCCCTGCCGCCCTTCCTGCGCGCCGAACTTACCGCCCTTGGCCTGCCCGCGCGCGAACTCGCCGCCGGGGTCGAGACCACGGGCGACATGCACACCGCCATGCGCCTGAACCTGGCCTTGCGCACCGGGCACCGCGTCCTGTCCGAGCTGGCCCGCTTCCGCGCCGACGACCCCACGGCCCTCGGGCGCGAGCTCTTCCGGCTGCCCTGGGAGGAGATCATCCCGGTGGACGGCCACCTCACCGTGGACTCCTCGGTGCAGAACGATTTCGTGAACGACGGCCGCTTCGCCAACCAGAAGGCCAAGGACGCCATAGTGGACCGCATCCAGGAACAGAAGGGCCGGCGGCCCAACTCCGGCCCGGACCCTGTGGGCGCGTGCGTGTTCCTGCACTGGCGCGGGTCAGACGTCACCGTGTACCTGGACACCACCGGCGCGCCGCTGACCCGCCGGGGCTACCGCAAGATGCCCCACCTGGCCCCCCTGCAGGAGTCCCTGGCCGCAGGCATCATCCTCGCCACGAACTGGGCCTCGCGCCATGACGCCCAGGCCGAGCATTTCCTCTCGCCCATGTGCGGCAGCGGCACCCTGGCCATCGAGGCCGCGCTGTTGGGCCTTGGCCGCGCCCCTGGCCTGCTGCGACCGGACTTCGCCTTCCGGCACCTCCTCGGCTTTGACGAGGCGGCCTATGAGGACCTGCGCCGCGAACTGCACGCCCAGGCCAGAAAGACCCTGCCACGGCGCATCCTGGCCAGCGACAACGACCCCGAGGCCGTGGAGGCCGCGCGCCAGAACGCCCGCACCGCCGGGGTCGAGGACCACATCGAGTTCTCCGTGGCCGACTTCCGCGAGACCCTGGTGCCCGAGGGGCCGGGGGTCTGCGTGCTGAACCCGGAGTACGGCGAGCGCATGGGCGACGCCGGGCAGCTGGCCGAAACCTACGCGGCCATCGGCGACTTCTTCAAACAGCGCCTGTCCGGCTGGCGCGGCTACGTCTTCACGGGCAACGCTGAGCTGGCCAAGCGCGTGGGCCTGAAGCCCAAGCGGCGCATCCCCTTCTACAACGCCAAGATCGAGTGCCGCCTGCTGGAGTTCGAGCTCTACCAGGGCAGCAGACGTCCGCCCAGGGACAATGGCGGGGCGGAATCTGCCCAGGGGTAGCGTCTCCATGGTCAGCGCCCTGGCCCCCGGCGCGTTGACAGGCCATTTGCGCCTGTGTAGGTCTTGAAGCCTGACGGGCCGAGAGCGGACAACCCCGGCTTGAGGCGCCCCATCCTGGCCCGGACCAAGGACGACCATGCCCATACGCGCGCTCATCGTGGACGACGAAGCCCCGGCCCGGGACGAACTGGCCTACCTGCTCCAGGCCCACCGGGACGTTGACGCGGTCCAGGCGGCCAGCGCCGAGGAGGCCCTGGAGCGCATCGCCCTTGGCCGCGTCGACCTGGTCTTCCAGGACATCCAGATGCCGGGCCAGGACGGCTTCCATGTCTTGTCCGGGGCGCAGCAGCTCCCGCACACGCCGCTGTTCATCTTCGTCACCGCCTTTGACACCCATGCCATCCGCGCCTTTGAGGAAAACGCCGCCGACTACCTGCTCAAGCCCGTCTCGCCCAACCGGCTGGCCAAGAGCCTGGAGCGGGTCCGCAGGCTGCTGGCCGAGCCGCCCGCCCCGGCCAGGCAAGGCGCGCCGCACTTGAACGGGGCCATCGAGCGGCTGCTCTCCTCCGCGGGCCAGGCCGGAGCAAAACCGTTTGGCAGGCTGGCCGTGGAGCAAGGCGGGCGCATCGCCCTCATTCCCACCAGCGATGTGGTGCTCATCGAGGCCGACGACAAGCACGTCCTGGCCGTCACCGACACCGGCCGGCTGACCTGCCACGGCCTGTCCACCCTGGCCAAGGCCTGCGACCGCCTGGCCGGGCTGCCCTTCTTCCAGGCCAACCGCGCCCAGCTCATCAACCTGGAGCGCATCGCCGAATTCGGCCCCTGGTTCGGCGGCAAGTACTGCGTGGTCATGGCCGATCCCGCGCGCACCGAGGTCACCGTGAGCCGCAACCGGGCGCGCGCGTTCAAGGAGCGGATCGGCATATGAACGACTTCCTGAGCCCCCAGGTGCCGGACCTTTTCCTGAACCTGTCCCAGCGCTTCGGGCTGCTCCTGGCGGGCGGCTTCGCCATCATGACCGTCACCTCCATCGACAAGCTCGGACCCCGCCGCGACCGCCCGTTCTGGGCCTCGGCGCTTTTGGTGCTCATGTTCGGCCTGTTCGGGGTGCTCGGCACCTACACCGGCAACATCGTCTTCAAGTCCTTCGCCAACCTGCGCGGCATGGTGGTCATCACGGCCGGGCTCTTCGGCGGGCCGGCCGCAGGGTTCGGGGCCGGGCTCATCGCGGGCGGGCACCGCTACCTCATCGACATCGGCGGGTTCTCGGCCCTGCCCTGCGCCCTGGCCACCCTCATCGAAGGCACGGCAGCCGGGCTGGTGGCCAGGCGCTTTGCCGGCAACAGCCTGGACTGGCGGCTGGCCATGGCCCTGTGCCTGGTGGGCGAGACCATGCACCAGGGGCTCGTGCTGGGGCTCTCCCATTCCTACGTGGAGGCCCTGGCCCTGGTGCAGGTCATCGCCCTGCCCATGATCGTCTTCAATTCCCTGGGCGCCGGGCTCTTCGTCAAGGCCCTGAACCTGCAGATGCGCTACCGCCAGGCCCAGAACCGCGACCTGGCCCGCCAGATCCTGTCCATCGCCAACCAGACCCTGGGGCATCTGCGCGCCGGGCTCACCGCGACCTCGGCCCGGGCCACGGCGGCCATCATCATGGACGAGGCCCAGGTCTCGGCCGTGGCCGTAACCAGCGGCCAGACCATCCTGGCCCACCTGGGGGCCGGGGAGGAACACCACGTCAGCGGCGGGGTCGTGCTCACCCGGGCCACCCAGCGGGTCATCGACTCCGGCGAGCCGCTGTTCGTGCGCGGGCGGGCCGACATCTCCTGCCCCGAGCCGGGCTGCCCGCTGACCGAGGCCATCATCGTGCCCCTGCGCAAGGGCGACGCCATCCTCGGCTGCCTCAAGCTCTACGGCACCCGCCGCCAGCCCCTGGACGAGACCCTGTTCGAGCTGGCCAAGGGCCTGGCCGACCTCTTCGCCACGCAGCTGGAGCTGGAGAACATCGGCATCAAGAACCAGCTCCTGGCCCACGCCGAGATCAGGCGCCTGCAGGCCCAGATCAACCCGCATTTCCTGTTCAACTCGCTGAACACCATCGCCAGCTTCTGCCGCACCGCCCCGGCCCAGGCCAGGGAGCTGCTGCTCGATCTTTCGCGCTACATGCGCCGCAACCTGGACTCCAGCCGGGGGCTCATCCGCCTGGCCGACGAGATCGAGCAGACATCCGCCTACCTGGCCATCGAACAGGCCCGCTTCGGCGACCGCGTCAGGATCGATGTTGACCTGGGCCCCGGCGCGGAGGACTGCGCCACCCCGCCGCTGATCATCCAGCCCCTGGTGGAGAACGCCGTGCGCCACGGCATCCTGTCCCGGCCCGAGGGCGGGCTGGTGCGGCTTGCGGCCTGGCGCGAGAACGGGCACCTGCTGGTGGAGATCCACGACGACGGCGTGGGCATGACCCCGGACCAGGTCCTGGCCATCACCTCCTCCGTGGAGCTGGAGTCGCTCACCGAGGGCATCGGCGCGCGCAACTCGAACCAGCGCCTGGTGCAGCTCTTCGGCCCGGACTACGGGCTCAAGGTGACCAGCGCGCCCGGAGAGGGCACGAGCATCTCCCTGCGTATCCCGCAGTAAAAAAATCCAGTCCAGAGAGCTGGATGCCCCCCCGCCTTCCCACCTTCCCGGCCGCCCGCCGGGACGGCATTTCAAGCCCCTGATCCGCCCCTTCGCGCGCCCAATCCTCCCTTTCGCGCGGCGGCCATTGCCACACGGACAAAATTGTTGTTACACATATGCATCATCCCCAAAGCAAAGGAGGAGTGCATGAACGCGTTGACCCTGGTCTTTGTCTCACTCTGCGTCTTCGCCATCGCCTACCGGTTCTACGGGCTGTTTCTGGCCAACAAGGTGCTGGAGCTCAAAAGCGAGCGCGTCACCCCGGCCGTGAAGCTCGCCGATGGCCGCGACTACGTGAAGACCAACAAATTCGTGCTCTTCGGGCACCACTTCGCGGCCATCGCGGCGGCCGGCCCGCTGCTCGGACCCGTGCTGGCCGCCCAGTACGGCTATCTGCCCGGCGCGCTGTGGATCATCGTCGGCTGCGTCATGGCCGGGGCCGTGCACGACATGGTGGTGCTCTTCGCCTCGGTGCGCCACAAGGGCCGCAGCCTGGCCAAGATCGCCGAGAGCGAGATCGGCAGGGCCGTGGGCCATGTGGCCTCCTGGGCCGTCCTGTTCATCCTCATCCTGACCCTGGCCGGCCTGTCCATCGCCGTGGTCAACGCCATGGCCGAGAGCGCCTGGGGCACCTTCACCGTCTTCGCCACCATCCCCATCGCCATCCTCATGGGCCTGTACCTGCACGTCTGGCGCGACGACGACGTCACCGGCGCCAGCATCATCGGCGTGGTCCTGCTCATCGCCGCCGTCATCGCCGGACCCTACGTGGTGGCCGACCCGACCCTCGGCCCGCTGTTCACCATGAGCAAGAAGACCATCTCCCTGATCATCCCGGTCTACGGCTTCGTGGCCTCGGTGCTGCCGGTGTGGCTGCTCTTGTGCCCGCGCGACTACCTGTCCACCTACCTCAAGATCGGCACCATCGTCATGCTGGCTGCGGGCATCCTCTTTGTGCAGCCCACGCTGCTCATGGAGCCCATGACCAAGTTCATCAGCGGCGGCGGCCCCATCATCGGCGGCCCGGTGTTCCCCTTCCTGTTCATCACCATCGCCTGCGGAGCCATCTCCGGGTTCCACGCCATCATCGGCACCGGCACCACGCCCAAGATGATCGGCAACGAGCGCGACGTGCTCTTCGTGGGCTACGGGGCCATGCTCGTGGAAGGCTTCGTGGCCATCATGGCCCTCATCGCCGCCTGCGTGCTCGTGCCCGCCGACTACTTCGCCATCAACGCCAGGCCCGAGGTCTTCGAGAAGCTGGGCATGGCCGTGGTCAACCTGCCGGAGCTGGCCACCCAGGTGCAGGAGAAGATCCAGGGCCGTCCCGGCGGCGCGGTCTCCCTCGCCGTGGGCATGGCCTACATCTTCTCCTCCGTGCCGTTCATGAAGGGGCTCATGGGCTACTGGTACCACTTCGCCATCATGTTCGAGGCCGTGTTCATCCTCACCGCCGTCGACACCGGCACCCGCGTGGGCCGCTTCTTCCTGCAGGAGATGATCGGCGCCTTTGTTCCCAAGTTCGACGACAAGCGCTGGTGGCCCGGGGTCATCATCACCAGCGCCCTGTTCACGGGCGCCTGGGGCTATCTGGTCTACACCGGAGACATCTCCACCATCTGGCCGCTGTTCGGCATGAGCAACCAGCTCCTGGCCTCCAGCGGGCTGATCATCGGCACCACCATGCTCATCCGCATGAACAAGGCCAAGTACGCCTGGCTGACCGCCGTGCCCGGCCTGGCCATGGCCTGCATCACCATGTACGCGGGCTATTTGCAGGTCACCGGCGTGTACCTGAAGCCCGGCAAGGAGAACTACCTCCTGGCCACCCTGGCCATCGTCATCATGTCGCTCATGGTCGTTGTCTTCATCGGCGCATTCCGCCGCTGGAACGAACTGCTGAGCATCAAGACCACGCAGCCCGACGCCTACGGCGAGACCGTGGTCGCCCTGGCCGAGGAATAACCGCAAGCCCCGACAAGGGCACACGGCCCCCGGATCATGCGTCCGGGGGCCTTTTTCATGCCCGGCACCTTTGACCAGCGCCGGACAAAGAGGTAAAGACAAGAACAACGGAGGATCGCCATGACCAACGCCATTGTACTGCTGCACGTTCTGCCCGACGCCATCAACGTGGTGGCCCAGAAACTCGTCGAGATCAGAGGCATCAGCGAAGTCCACTCCGTGGGCGGACGCTTCGACCTGGTGGCCATCATCCGCGCCCGCGACAACGACGACCTGGCCACCATCGTCACGGAAAAGATGCTGAAGATCCTGGGCATCACCAGCTCGGAGACCCTCATCTCCTACCGGGTCATCTCCAGCTACGACATGGAGAGCACCTTCTCCCTGGGCGCGGAAGGGGCCTAGCGGACACAGGCCGTCATGCCCCGCTTTGCGCGCACCCTGCGCCCGCCGGCTCTTTGCCTGCTGGCCCTGTGCCTGCTGCCCGCTCTGTTGACCCTGGGCGGCTGCGCCCTCACGCGCCCGCAAGAGCCCACGCCGGAGCTCCGGCGCATGGCCGGGCAGATGCTCCTCGTGGGCTTCCGGGGCACAGGGTCCGCACCAGGCGCGGTCGCGCCGGACAGGCCCGACAATTCGCCCGGCACCCTGCCCGACAACCTGCCCATATTAAGCCAGATCGTTGCCCTGAACCTGGGCGGGGTCATCCTCTTTGACCGCGACGTGGCCCTGAAGAGCCCGGAGCGCAACATCCAGAGCCCGGAGCAGCTGTTGCGGCTGACCAGCGCGCTCCAGGCCGCAGCCACAGCCGCCGGGTCGCCGAGGCTCTTCATCGCCGTGGACCAGGAGGGCGGACGCGTGCAGCGGCTGCGCGCGCGGCACGGCTTCCCCGAGACCCCCCCGGCGGCGGACCTCTGCCCCGGCGGCGATTCCGCCCCGGCCCTGGCCGCTGGCCAACAGACCGGCGCGACCCTGGCCGCTGTGGGCATCAACCTGGATTTCGCGCCCGTGGCCGATGTCAACGTGAACCCGCAGAACCCGGTCATCGGCGCGCTGGGGCGCAGCTTCTCCGCCGAGCCGCAGCAGGTTGCGGCCTGCGCCGGGGCCTTTGCCCAGGGGCTGAAGAGCCGGCACGTGCTCACCGCGGCCAAGCATTTCCCGGGCCACGGCTCAAGCACCACCGACAGCCACCTGGGCTTCACCGACGTCACCGCCACCTGGACCGAGGCCGAGCTCCTGCCCTTTCGCGAACTGGTGCGCCAGGATCTGGCGGACATGGTCATGACCGCGCACGTGTTCAACGCGGGCCTGGACCCGGAGCATCCGGCCACCCTGTCGCAAAGCGTCATTGGCGGCATCCTGCGCGGGCGGCTGGGCTTTGAGGGCGTGGTGGTGACGGACGACCTGCAGATGCGCGCCGTGGCCGCGCACTACGGGCTCAAGGAGTCGGTGCGGCTCATTGTGCAGGCCGGGGCGGACGTTTTGCTCATCGGCAACAACCTGGACTTTGACCCGGACATCGCGGAAAAGACCCTGGACGCGCTCATGGCCCTGATGGCCGAGGGCAAGGTGAGCCCGGAGCGCATCGCCGAGTCCTGCGCGCGCATCCAAAAGCTGAAAATGAAACTGCCCGCGCCGCCGCGCATCCCGGCCGCAACGCCGCAAACCAGCAAGGAGACCCCATGTACCTCGTGCTCGTGAACTACCTGAAGCCGCTTTCGGTCATCGACGCGCTGCTGCCCGCCCACCGCGAATTTCTGGAGGCCAACTACCGCGCCGGGCTGTTCCTGGCCTCCGGCCCGCGGGAGCCGCGCACCGGCGGGGTCATCCTGGCCCGGGCCGGCAGCCGCGAGGACCTGGCCAAGGTCCTCGCGCAGGACCCCTTTGTGCGCGAGGGCGCGGCCGCCTGCGAGATCATCGAGTTCAAGGCCACCCGCGCGGGCAAGGCCCTGGCCATCCTGCTCGACGGCGAGTGCTGAGAATACCGGGACGGGCTCCGGCCAAGATTCCGGGAGAGTGAACGCCGACCGGCCCGGCTGCTGGCCCTGCGCGCCGGAAACGGGCGTTGTTCCACAAGCGCTTGCAACCGGAGCCGCAGAACGCCTGAAGACCGCTTCCCCTCAGCCCGCATCATTCCTTCAACAAAAAAGGGGGGGCCATGGCCCCCCTCTCTTGCGCGTCCTGCGCGCGGTTCCTTCTACGCCGCCGGAGGGGCCAGCGTTGGGCCGGAAGAAGCGGGGCCCTCGGGCTCGTCCCCGCCCACCTTGCAGGCGCAGACCTTGTGGAAGTCCTCCACGCGGGTGATGATGTTCGTGGGGCCGACCATGGCCAGGATGCCCGCCTTCTCGAACTTCTCGTACACGTAGGGCTGCAGGTTGCACAGGATCACGCGCTTGCCGTGTCTTTCCATGCGCTTGATGATGTTGCGGAACGTATCGATGCCTGTGGCGTCCACGAAGGGCACATGGCCGAAGCGCAGCAGCACCGTGGTGAATTCCACGTTGATGGACGAGATGATGCTCTCGATGCGCTCCGCCGCGCCGAAGAAGAACGGCCCGCTGATGGTGTAGACCACGACGTCGGTGTTGCAGCACTTGTCGAACTCGTCGATCTCCTCGGGGGTATGGGTATAGCTCGGGGACTGCTGCTCCGGGCAGTCCTCCCTGGAGCGGTAAAGGATGCGCGTGGCGCGGTCATCCTCCACCACGCGGACCGAACCCGCCATGCGGCCCATGAAGATGAGCGAGGCCAGGCCCACGCCGATGTTCACCGCCACCACGAGGTC
>CAZXZF010000060.1:0-12502 GCA_964645095.1 uncultured Desulfocurvus sp.
TCTTGAGCAGGGCCAGGTCGGTCTCCTGGTCGCGGCCGATGACCTTGGCGTCATAGGGCTTGTCGCGGCTCAGGAGCTTGACCTTGATTTCGTCGGCCTCGGCCACCACGTGGTTGTTGGTGACAATAAAGCCGTCCGTGGAGATGATGAAGCCGGAGCCCAGGGACATGAGCTTGCGCGGCATGGCCTCCTGCTGGCCGAAGTACCGCTCGAACTGGTCGAAAAAGTCGCGGAAGGGCGAATTCTTGGGCGCGTTTCTGAAGAACTCCTGCATCTGCATGGAGCCCCCGGCAACGTTTTTCGTGGTGCTGATGTTGACCACGGCCTTGCCTGCCTGTTCAGCCAGGTCGGTAAAGTCGGGCAGCCCGGCCTTGGCCAGGACACAATTCGGAAGGGCGAGGAAGGTGAGCAGGGTGCACAGGGCCATGAACCGTTTCATATACGCATACCTCCATTTGCCGCACATGGTTGCTGCGGCGGCGTTGTCAGAAATAGCATCATTTTGGCGGATGTAAAGGTTGTGGCCTGCGTTTCAACCTTGTGATATTCGACTTGAAGGCCCCCAGGTATTTGTGTAGGAACAGCTTTCCAGCGCCTGGCTGCCTGGAAATGCCCTCGTAGCTCAGTCGGATAGAGCACAGGATTCCTAATCCTGGTGCCACAGGTTCGATTCCTGTCGAGGGCACCACATCATTGTCCAGCACAGTTGAGACTAGTCCAGAGCTGCTGGAATTTCAAGAGAAACCCCGGATGAAGCGTCCGGGGTTCTTTTCTTTTGTCCATCGACATGGCGGGAATGGGCGTGGGGCATCCCGAAAGTCTGAAGTCTTCACGCAGGATATACCGCACTCGATCTCGACCATGAGCATGCCCAAGATGAAAATATGGGGCCAATCATTGGCATGGGCTAGCGCGTTTTGTGGATTGCAGGGACGTGGCTGGGGGAGGCCTGCCGAGACTCAGCCGACTGTTTCAGTATAGCTGCTGAGTTTATCCCAGTCATGCGGCAGAGAATCGAGCATTCCCATTGCCCCTACGTAATTTTTTCGATATTCGGGGCGACCTGCCGCCCATGATGACAAGATCGTATCAGCATCGGCGACGTGGTAGGCGAAAATGTTTCACCTTTGCCCAACGGACATTGACTATACATAGCAATAACCTTCAGGAGTTGTATGCGAAAGATTATAGCAATCCTGGCCCTAAGCTTTACCCTGGCTGCTTGTATTCCTCCCCCCCCAGTTGACCATTATGACCACGATAGTGAACGGTACCGGCGGGAAGAGCGCAAGCGGGAAGAGGCCAGAAGAGAAGAACGTGAGCGCTATGAACACATGCAAGAAGAACGCATGCGGGAAGAGCGTGCGTGGAAAGAACGCCTGAGTAAAGAACAGATGAGCGAAGAACAAATGCGCAGAGAACGTGCGCGGTATGAACGCAAGCGGGAAGAGCGCATGCGGGAAGAACGAGCGTGGCAAGAACGCATGAATAGAGACGAACACATGAGTGCTGAACGTCGCAAGGCGGAACGCGAGAAGAATGAGCATGACAGGGAAGAGGCCAAAATGCGGAACGCGAAGGAAGATCGCGCGCGCGATGAGCACGCAAAGGGCGAGAACGGGCGGCCTGATCGCAAAAGAGATGACCGCAAGCAAGAAGAGCTCAGCGGAGAAAAGGCAAAAAGAGAAGAGCGCCAGAGAGATGAGTTGAAGAAAGCCGACCAGAATAAAATTGAGCAGAAGTCGGAGCAGCAGAAGAAGGATCGGCAAAAGAAAGAGGATCAGAAGAAAGAGGATCAGAAGAAAGAGGATCAGAAGAAAGAGGATGAACGCAGAGGTGAGAACAGGAAGGACGACGACAACGAAGGTCGCCGCAGCAGCGAATTTCGCAGATAGGCAACCGGAACTCACCAGCCCCCTTCACCGGGGGCTTTTCTTTTGGTGGAATATTCGAATCTGTTGACAGAGTGGGAGGGAGAACACTTCGGGCAGGCCAGGTTCTTGCCCCGGCCCGCCCGAAGTGGTGCGGTGACGTTGAGACGGACGATTGCGAGACTAAAGGACGGCCACGGCCTCGATCTCGACCATGAAGGCGGCGTCCACGAGCTTTGAGACCTCCACGATGGTGGTGGCCGGGCGGATCTCGCCGAAGATCTCGCCGTGGGCCTTGGCGATGTCGTCGAACTTTGAGGCGTCGGTGACGAAGATGCGCGTGCGCACCACATCCTTCATGCCTGCCCCGGCCTGGGCCAGGGCGTCATTGATGATCTGCAGGGCGCGCCGGGCCTGGCCGTACATGTCCGGGGCCACGGAGCCGTCGGCCTCCACGCCGCAGGTGCCGGAGACGTAGACGGTGTTTCCGGCCACGACGGCGCGGGAGTAGCCCAGCAGCGGCTCCCATTTGGAGCCGGAGGTGATGAGTCGTTTGGCGGTCATTGGGGGATCTCCTTGAGGTCAGGCGAATGGTGTTCTGCGAGCTGGCTGACGCGTCGGACACGTTGCCGGTCGCGGTCGCCCGGTTCTGCCAGAATCCGCCCGGCAAAGGAAGCGCAAAATGAGCGGAGTGGTGCGCCGAGCCTAGGGCCGCCAGCGGAAGACGAAACAGCAGGCCGCGGCAGGCACGCGCAGAAGCAGCTCGGCCTCAATGCCCCTGCGTTCTAAGGAGCGGAAGACCTGTGCCGAGCCGGAACATGAAGCCTCCATTGCGTTTCGGAGAATCTTCACCTACTCTTTGGCCAGGCACAAGCCCAGGCACACCCCTGACATCAATCAAAAGACCGGAGCACCATAATGCGCATGCGCACCATCCCGATGATCCTGGCCCTTGTAGTGGGCCTGCCCCTTTTGGCCCAGCCGCTGAAGGCGCAGGCCAGCGGCCTCACCGACGCCATCCAGAAACGCTATGAAACCATACAGCATTTTCAGGCTGATTTCCAGCAGGAGCTGACCAATGCCGCCAGCGGCAGCGTGGAGAAGCGCAGCGGCAGAATCTGGTTCAAGCAGTCGTCCCTGGTGCGCTGGGATACGCTGAAGCCGGAGAAGGAGCTCCTTGTGGTGGGCCAGAACGCGGTCTGGAACTACATCGAGGCCGACAAGATCGCCATGAAGTACCGCACCAACCAGGTCTTCAACTCCAAGACCATGGTCCGCTTCCTGTCCGGCAAGGCGAACCTCAAGGAAGACTTCAAGGTTACGGAGCAGGGCACCGAGGACGGCCTCATCAAGGTGCGCCTGCTGCCCAAGGAGCCGGAGCCGACCATGGTCATGGCCTATCTCTGGGTGGACCCCAAGACGCATCTCATGGGCCGGGTGCTCATCGTGGATTTCTTCGGCAACGGCAACCAGGTGACCCTGCTCGGCCTGACCACGGACAAGCGGCCCGACGCCAAGCTCTTCGAATTCACGCCGCCCGCAGGCGTGCAGGTGCGCGACAACTCCAAGCAGTAGGCCTCCAAGCAGTAAGCCGGGCCGTCCTAACTGCCCGTTATTTGCCCCGTTATTGCGGGGGCAGGCCCACAGCCTGGCGCAGGCGCTGCACTTCCTGGGCGCTCAGTTCCCGCGCCTCGCCGGGCTTGAGGCTGCCAAGCTCCAGGAAGCCCTGGCGCACGCGGATCAGGCGCAGCACCGTGCGGCCCATGTCCCGGCACATGCGCCGGATCTGCCGGTTGAGCCCCTGCACCAGGGTCATCTCCAGCCAGGCCTCCCGCTGGTCCTGCCGCAGCAGGCGGACCTCGACCGGGGCCAGCTTTTCGCCCTCGGCCAGGGTCATGCCCTTGCGCATGACCTCGAGCCAGGCCTCGTCCACCTGCCCGCGCACGAGCACCTGGTAGACCTTGGGCAGGTGCCAGCGCGGGGAGATGAGCCGGTTCATGAGGCTGCCGTCGGTGGTCAAGAGCAGCAGGCCCTCGGAAAAGTAGTCCAGGCGTCCCACGTGCAGGAGCCTGTGCTCCTTGAACCCAGGCGGAAGGATGTCGAAAACCGTTGTCCGGCCTTGCGGGTCGCGGGCTGTGGTGACAACCTGCACAGGCTTGTGCAAAAGCACGGTCACCTCGCGGCGCGCCCCGGCAGCAGGGTAGGGCGAACGCACGGCCTGCCCGTCCACCAGCACCACGTCGTCCACAGGATTGACCCGAATCCCGGGCTCCAGCACCAGCACCCCGTTCAATTGCACGCGTCCCTGCAGGATGAGTTCGTCCGCGCCCCGGCGTGAGGCCACGCCGCACTCGGAAAGGTACTTGTTGATACGTATTGTGGTGTCGTTTTGATGTGCCATATATTTCTTGTGGTTACAAGGTATAGAAAAAGTTTAGAGAATGTCTAGTGTCCTGCATTGGAGGAAAACCGAGCCGAAAAGGGCCTTGCGTGCCGCTCAAGCGGTTTGTCTTGCAACAAACGCCCCCATTCAGTACAGGTTTTCGGCAATGAAGCGGCAGCGTCGCCAGGGCGGAAGTTGCCGGCTCCTGACCGGGACGCAACGCGTATTCCCGGACCGGTCTGAACCGGCGCTTCAGCAGGCCTGGGGGAGTGCCGCACGCAGCTTGTTTCTGCCCCAGACTTGAACCGCTGACCACAGGGACCATTTATGCGCCTAGATCCCGCCCGCGTCGCCCCGGCCCTCACGGTCTTGTACCGCCTGTGGGTGCGGAGCATGCGCTTTCGATACGGCAAGACTCTCGACAGGATCCGCGCCTGCCTGGACAGCGGGCAACCGGTCCTGCTGGCCATCTGGCACGAGGAGCTTTTCGCCCTGACCGGCTTTGGCGCCACCGTTCTGCATGGACGCCTGGCCACGGTGGTCAGCGACAGCCGCGACGGGGAGCTCATCGCCCAGGTGCTGCGGCGCATAGGCTTTGCCACGGCGCGCGGCTCCAGCACGCGCGGCGGCCTGAAGGCGCTCAACCAGTTGCGCCAGCACATGCTTGACGGCCGCATCGGCGTCATCACCGTGGACGGCCCGCGCGGGCCGCGCCAGGAGGCCAAGGACGGAGCGGTATATCTGGCCCAGAAGGCGGGAGCGCTGCTCTTCCCCGTGCGCAGCCGCCCTTCCTCGGCCCACGTGTTCACGCGCTCCTGGGACCATTTCCAGCTGCCCATGCCCTTTTGCGCCTGTGAGGTGCTCATCGGCGAGCCCCTTGAATTCGCGCCCGGGAAGATGTCCGCCGAGGAGTTGCACCAGGGCAGTCAACGCCTGGCCCAGGCCCTGCGCGACGCCCTGCCGGTCAGTAGCTTGTCTGTCAGTTGACGCTCTGCAACCAGCAGGCAAGGGGGGGGCGTTAAGTCCCCTTTTTCGTTTCTCTACATGAGCTTCATGCGGGCTGTGCCCTTGGCGTAGAAGGGCAGGGCGGTGCGTTTGGCCTCAAGCTCGCTGCGCTGGGTGCGCACAAGGAACTGCTCCTGCTCGGCCACATCTGCGCGCACATAGGCCAGGGCCACGCAATGCCCCAGCGACGGCGCAAAGGAGCCGCTGGTGACCACGCCCACTTCTTCGCCGCCGGGCAAAACCACAAGATCATGGTGCCGTGCGCTGCGCCGTCCAGGCACCTCAAGGCCGATGAGCCGCTGGCGCATGTCGGCCAGGGCGGCCTGGCCCGTGAAGGGCGTCTTCTTGCCGAGCAGCGGCCCGAACCCGGCCTCGGCCGGGGTGTGGCCGGTGTCGAGATCCTGCCCGTAGAGCGGATAGCCCATCTCCAGGCGCAGGGTGTCGCGCGCGCCAAGGCCAACAGGCTTGACCAGCGGGTGCGCAATGAGCGCCTCCCACATGGGCAGGACCAGGGCGGCGTCCAGGTACAGCTCGTAGCCCAGCTCGCCGGTGTAGCCCGTGCGGCTCACCAGCAGGGGCTCGCCCTGCCAGATGGTGCGCACGAAATTGAAGTAGCCCGGGGAATGGAAGTCGCTCCCGAGCACGGCGCGGATCGCTTCCAAAGATTTCGGCCCCTGCACGTCGATCTTGCCGGTCTTGGCCGAGATGTTGGTCAGCGTCGGGCCTTTGGCCAGGTGTGCGGACAGCCAGGCGAAGTCGCCCGCCTCGCAGGCCCCGTTGACCACGAGCATGTAGGCGTCGTCATCAAGGCAGTAGATGATGAGGTCGTCCAGCACCCCGCCGGTCTCGCTGAGCAGGAAGCCGTAGCGGCACTTGCCCGGGGCCAGGGTGTCCAGGTCCTGGGTCACCAGCGCGCCGAGGGCGGCCTTGGCGCCCGGTCCGGCGAGGGAGAACTCGCCCATGTGGCAGATATCGAAGATGCCGACAGCCTGGCGGGTGTGGTTGTGCTCGGCTATGATGCCCTCGTACTGGATGGGCATGTCGTATCCGGCAAAGGCGGCCATCTTGGCCTTGGCGCCATGGTGCCACCCGGTGAGGGGCGTGGTTTTGAGACTGTCCACAATGTTCTCCTTGTCGCGTATTTCGTGCGAGGTGCGCATAATGCCACATTCTTTCCCGGTGCTCAATCACCACTTTTTCGAATATTTCTCCCCGGGTGGTCCCGGTTGACGCTTCCGGGTATTTTCTTTAACAAAAGTCTGTCAGACAAATCCGCTGCGGAGGAAGAGCATGCGCAAACTGGATCAGTGCCCTCGCGTCAAGATCAACGCCCAGTATTGCGTGTGCACCTATCCTGGCTGCAGCCGGCGCGGCCTGTGCTGCGAATGCATGCACTACCACCGCCAGCGGGGTGAGCTGCCCGCCTGCTACTTCACCGCGGACGAAGAAAAGACCTTCAACCGCAGCATCGAATTTTTCATCCAGCGCAGGACTGGGAAGTAGGCCACGCGCATGTCACTCCGTCTGCGCAACCCGCTCAATCTTTTGCGCAGCCACGCCATAGCCCTCGACTTCGGCTCCGGCCGCACCATCATCACCGACCCGCAGTCCGAGGTTCTCCTCGACGAGCCCACGGTCATCGCCATCGAGCAGGGCACGGGAACGGTCATCGCCACGGGCGTTGAGGCCAAGAGCTACCTTGGCAAGGCCCCGGAGCGCATCCAGGTCATCCGGCCCATCCAGGCCGGTGTCATCACCGATTTCGACTCCGCCAAGGCCCTGTTGCTCTCGTTCTTCAAGCGCGTTTGCCCGGACAACGGCACCAGGCTCAAGGTCTGCGCAGTGGTCTGCCATGGCATCACGGAGCTGGAGAAGCGCACCTTCGCCGATTGCTGCAAGGCCGCAGGGGCCGCAAAGGTCGACCTGGTGGACGCCCCGCTGGCCGCTGCCGTCGGCGCGGGCCTGGACATCCGCCAGCCCAAGGGTCGGCTTATGCTCGGCATCGGCGCGGGCCTGGCCGAGGCCTCGGTGCTCTGCCTGGCTGACGTGGTCTTCAGCGAGACCGCCCGCCTGGGCGCGGACATTTTTCATGAGGCCGTGGCCCAGCACCTGGCCGCGCGCTACAAGGTTTCCATCGGCGAGAACATGGCCGAGCAGGCCACCCTGCACCTGGCCTGGGCCGAGCGCCCTGCCGAGACCCGCAGCATGACCCTGACCGGAAAGTACTCCGGCAGCGGCACACCCTGCGCCCTGGAGTTGACGGATGACGACCTCAAGGGCGCCCTGGACGGACCGCTCGACGCCCTGGAGGCCCTGGTGCGCAAGACCATGGACAAGACCCCGGCGGAGCTTGTGGCCGACATCGCCGAGACCGGTCTGACCCTCTACGGCGGCGGTGCGCAGGTCCACGGGCTGGGCAGCGCCCTGGGCGCCCGGCTTGGGCTGCGCAGCCGTCTGACCCAGGAGCCGTCAATGGTCACGGTGCTTGGCGCCGCAGCCACCCTGCGCCCGGACCTGGACTTCAAGAAATTGCTGGTCAAGTGAAGCACGAATTCCCTGCCCAAAGGCTGGCCGCACTCCTGGCGCACACGGCCAGGGCCGTGCTTGAAGCCGGGGAGATCATCCGCGAGCATGACCGCCTGCCACGGCGCATCCGCCACAAGGCCAGCCCCAAGGATCTCGTCACCGAGACGGATGTCGCGGTGGAGAACTTCCTGCGCGAACACCTGGGCCCCCTTGTGCCCGAGGCCGGGTTCCTGGGCGAGGAGGGCAGCGCCGGGCTCGGCTTGCAGGGCCTGGCCTGGGTGGTGGACCCTGTGGACGGCACCACGAACTTCGCCCACGGGGTGCCCTTTGTGGCCACCTCGGTGGCCCTGTGCCAGGATGGCGCGCCGCTCCTCGGGGTCGTGAACCTGCCGCTCCTGGGCGAGATATTCACCGCCGGGCTCGGGCTTGGCGCCTGGATGAACGGCGAGCCCATCCGCGTCTCGGATACCGCGACCCTGCTCGAGGCCCTGGTGGCCACCGGCTTCCCGTACCGCATCGAGGAGCACCAGGACGCCATCCTGCGCCAGCTCGCCCTGGCCATGCCCGCCACCCAGGGCGTGCGCCGCGCCGGGGCTGCGGCCCTGGACCTGGCCTTTGTGGCCTGCGGCCGCTATGACGGCTTTTTTGAATTCGCCCTGAACCCCTGGGACACCGCTGCCGGAGTCCTGCTGGTCCAGGAGGCCGGGGGCCACGTGGGGCGCATGACTCAGGACGCTCCCTACCGCCTGGGCGACCCGGACATCCTGGCCGTGAACGCGCGCCTTGAGCCTGCCCTGCGGGCCTTGCTCAGGCAGGCCTGCGCTCCCGCCTCGGAAGTTTGAGCTCCTTCGCCAGCAGATGGAAGCGTGCGGACACGAGTTCGCTGAAGTCTCTGAGCAGGCAGCGCAATTCCTCCGGCCCGAAGAAATAGTTGTCGGCCTCGCCCTGTTGGCCGTGGCTGGTGCTGCCCTCTGGCCGCACCAGTGAGAAAATATGCTGGAACTCGTTGCCGTTTTCCAGGCTGGGGGCCAGGGCCTGCACCAGACGCATGCGCTCGGCGTGGATGCAAAGCGAGGCATCCAGGGCGCGGGTGGCGGCGTCCTGCAAGGATTCCCCTTCGAACACCGGGCTGCGCACCGGGACGTCCCAACGCTCCGGCCCCTGGCTGCGCGGGCCTGGTCGCTTGCGGAGAAGAAGCCGCCCGGCCTCGTCGTAGAGCAGGATGACGACGCTGCGGTGGCACAGTTGCTGACGCCGGACCTCGGCCGCAGGCATGGCTGCCAGCACGCGGCCCCGCTGGTCCATGACCTCCACCAGGGGGCCCTGCTCGGTGTTGGAAACGCTTGTTGCAGGCGAAGTTTTCATATAAACTCGAAATGGTTGCGCTGCCCGGCGGTCGAAAAGCACGCCGCCAGAGCGAAGATACCAGGACAGGGTGCGGATGCAAGACCATTCTGTGGTCACGCTCGGCGTGGCGGACTTGAGCGGGGTCATGGACCTGGAGCGCATGTGCTTCCGCACCCGCTGGACGCGCGCGCAGTTTCTCCTGGGCCTGGAGCGCAAGGCCTTCCGCATTCTTGGCATCCAGGAGCGCGGGGTGCTCATCGCCTATGCTGCCTTCTCGGTCATTGCCGGGGAGATGGAGATCATGAACATCGCGACGCACCCCTTTCACCGGCGCAAGGGCCTGGGCGCGCGTCTTTTGTCCGAGGTGCTGCGCCAGTGCCGGGCCGAGGGCGTTGCCGAGGGCTTCCTTGAGGTCCGCAGGTCCAACACCGGGGCCATTGACCTTTATGAAAAATTCGGGTTTATGCAGATAGGTACCCGCAAAAACTATTATCCGGACGACAAGGAAGATGCGCTGCTTTTCCGCCTGGGATTCCAGGACGGGCAGGGCGCGGGTCCGGACACACCACCTTCCGCAAAGGAGGCTTGAGCATGCGTTCCCTCGACCAACTGGACATCTCCGGCAAGAAACTGCTCATCCGCGTTGACTACAACGTGCCCCTGGAAGAGGGCGTCATCAAGGACGACATCCGCATCCGGGCCAGCCTGCCGACCCTGCGCTATGCCCTGGACAAGGGCGCGGCGATCATCCTCTGCGCCCACGCGGGCAACCCCAAGGGCCAGAACCTGCCGGAACTCTCGCTCAAGCCCATGGCCCAGCGCCTGTCCGAACTCCTCGGGCTTCCGGTGCTCATGGCCCCGGACTGCGTCGGGCCGGAGGTCGAGCGAATGGCGGCCGAGCTCAAGCCCGGGCAGGTTTTGATGCTCGAAAACCTGCGCTATCACGCCGAGGAGCAGGGCAAGACCCCGGAAGCGCGCGGCGGCTTCGGCCAGCGCCTGGCCGCCCTGGCCGATATTTACGTCAACGACGCCTTTGGCGTGGCGCACCGGCCCAACGCCTCGGTGGTTGATGTTCCCCGGCAATCCAAGCTCTGCTGCGCGGGCTTTCTCCTGCGCAAGGAGTGGGACTACCTGAGCTCGGCCATGACCAACCCCAAGCGCCCGTATGTCGCCATCTCCGGCGGGGCCAAGGTCTCCACCAAGCTCGGCATCATCCAGCACCTGCTGCCCATCGTCGACCACCTGGTCATCGGCGGGGCCATGGCCAACACCTTCCTCTTGGCCCAGGGCTACTACGTCGGCGCCTCCCTGGTCGAGGAGCACATGGTGGACACGGCCAAGGTCATCCTGGACGAGGCGGGCCGCATGGGCGCCAAGCTGCACCTGCCCGTGGACTTCCTCTGGGGTTTGGACCACAAGCAGGCCGTGGCCTCCGGCACCTGCGACGCCCACAACGTGCCCGAGGGGGCCATGCTCCTGGACATCGGGCCCAAAAGCCTGCTGGCCTTTGGCGACCTCTTGCGCACGGCCAAAACCGTGGTCTGGAACGGGCCCATGGGCATGTTCGAGAACCCGGCCTTTGCCAAGGGCTCCATCGGCCTGTGCAAGCTCATCGCCAACTTAAGCGCCCTGACCATCGTCGGCGGCGGCGACACGGACTCCATGGTCCACGAAGCGCACCAGGAATCCAAGATGAGCTTCATCTCCACCGGCGGCGGCTCCTTCCTCGAATTCCTCGAGGGCAAGGAACTGCCGGCCTTTACCGCCCTCAAGGAGTGTGGCGCATGAACAAGCTCTTTGCCGCCAACTGGAAGATGCACAAGACCACGGCTGAGGCCCGGCAGACCGCTGCCGAGCTCGTGGGACTGGTGTCCGGCAAGCTCAAACCCGGCCGCGAGGTCCTGATCCTGCCGCCGTTCACGGCCCTGGCCCCTGTGGCCGAGGCCGTGCGCGGAGCCGCGAACTTCCTGCTCGGGGCGCAGAACTTCTACCCCCAGAAGCAGGGCGCGTTCACGGGCGAGGTGTCGCCGGGCATGCTCCTTGATGTGGGCGCGAGCTTTGCCCTGACCGGACATTCCGAACGCCGCCATGTGCTGGGCGAGACCGACGCCGTGGTGGGCGCAAAGACCGCCTTTGGCCTGGAGTCCGGCCTGGGCGTGATCCTCTGCGTGGGCGAAAAGCTTGATGAGCGCAAGGCCGGGAATCTCGAAGCCGTGCTGGAGCGTCAGATCCGCGCGGGCCTGCAGGGCGTGCCCAAGGACACCGCCCCGGAACGCCTGGCCCTGGCCTATGAGCCCGTGTGGGCCATCGGCACCGGGGAAGTGGCCGGCCCCAAGGAGATTCTGGAGGCGCACGCCTTTGTGCGGCGCATGCTGGGGGAACTCTTCGGCGCGTCGGCCAGCGAAATGCGCATCCTGTATGGCGGAAGCGTCAAACCTGACAATGCCTCGGAGATCATTGCGCTTGACAATGTCGACGGAGTGTTGGTAGGAGGCGCGAGCTTGAAGGCTGACGAGTTCAGCCGCATCGTCCTGGCTTAAGGGCGCGACTGGTTCCAGCTGAGGAGAAGTAAGTTGCAAACCATAGTTTTGACCATTCACATCCTGACTTGCGTCTTCCTGGTCCTGTTCGTGCTGTTGCAGTCCGGACAGGAAGGCATGGGAGTCATCTTTGGCGGCGGCAGCGGCTCCGTCTTCGGCAGCACCGGCGCGGGCGGAATCCTTGTGCGCGTCACAGGCGTTCTCGCAGCCATTTTTCTTGTTACTTCGCTGGCATATAATATCTTGACAAAGCCTAGCATGTTGAGTGAAGGTTCGCTGATGCAGCAGGGCGCAGCGGGCATGAGCATCCCCGCACCTGCGCAGGCGCCTGCCCCTGGCGGCGTGACCTTTGAAGAGAAGACCCTTCCCATACCGGCCCCGGCCGCTGGAGAGAAGAAATAACCCCTGTGCCGAGGTGGTGGAACTGGTAGACACGCTACTTTGAGGGGGTAGTGAGAGAAATCTCATAGGGGTTCGAGTCCCCTCCTCGGCACCAAAAATGACTATAAGGAGATTGGCCACAAGCTGATCTCCTTTTTTCTGGCCTTGTCACATTGACCTTTCGCCCACTTTGGCACAAAACTCCCCGTTGCCGGGCTCTCACTCGGCAAACAGTTCTTCACCGGGTTCCGGGATGCGGGGCGTCCCCCTGTTCCAGAGCACCGGCAAACGCATCAGCACGGAGAATATAATGGCACAGAAGGTTTTCGTCACCGGAGGCGCGGGCTACCTGGGCTCCACCCTTGTCCCCGCACTCCTGGCCAAGGGCTATGAGGTCACCGTCCTGGACAATCTGATGCACGGCCAGCACGTCCTGCTGGAGTGCTGCG